>CAMNDR010000160.1 GCA_946535685.1 uncultured Clostridia bacterium
ACAAGGGAAACCTGGCACTGCAGCCGTTTCGGGATCCAGCAGGTGCTCGGTGAGCTGGTGTACTGCGGCAAGCAGCTCAGTCCTGCAGAGATCGAGCGCATCTGTACGGATCAGGAGCATCTGTTCGAGCTGCAGCAGGGATGAACCGCTGCAGACGTTCCGTCATATACTGCACTACACAGGGATGGCATGGCGCTTCCCCTGTGAATCTCTGAAGGGAGAACTGCCGCAGGGCAGTGTGGATAGATGGAACTGCATGCTTTAGAAGAAATGGCGGTCATGGAACAGCAGGACGGGGAAGCCCGTTCCTTTGCCTACCAGCCGCAGAGCGTCTTTCCGGCGGTAACGCCGCCGGGGATGGCGTATGTTCCCTACCAGCAGTGGGGCGATGTTTATGAGACCGAAAAGGGCTTCCGGAGCGGGACGATGTTCCCGGTTCTGGATCTCCCGTTCCGTTGTGCGGGAGGTGACGGCGACTGATGAAAACCAGGACGGAGCTTATGCGCATGATCCAGAAATATGATTTTGCGCTGTATGACCTGATGCTCTATCTCGATACGCATCCAAGATGTCAGGAGGCGATGGGGCTGTTCGACAGCTACCGTGCCAAGCGCCGGGAAGCGGTGCAGGAATATGTGAAGCGCTTCGGCCCGCTGAAAGCGCTGCAGAGCAGCACGGACGGCAGGTGGAACTGGGGCGCAGGCCCCTATCCGTGGGAAAAGGAGGCAAACTGACCTATGTGGATCTATGAGAAGAAACTGCAGTATCCGGTAAAGATCAAAAATCCGGATCCGCAGATGGCACAGATCATCTGTTCCCAGATCGGCGGGCCGGACGGCGAGCTCGGCGCCTCGCTGCGGTATCTGAGCCAGCGCTATGCGATGCCGACAGACGAGATCCGGGGTCTGCTGACTGACATTGGGACGGAAGAACCTGCACATACATGATAGCCATCACGCTGCGTTTCTCTGCGGAGAGAAAATAAGCAGCTTTTTTTGTGTTTCTGCGGAAAAGCAGTTGCATTTCAGCGCAATTTATGATACAATAAAAAGGATAGCAAACCAATCTGGCAGGGGAGGAAGCGTCGCATGAAATACTGTATTCACTGTATGCAGGCAATGGCGGAGGGGGATGAGCATTGCGCCGCCTGTGGGAAATCCCAGGAGATCGCAGTACCGGAGCACCATCTGAAGCCCGGAAGCATACTCAATGGAAAATACCTTGTCGGGAGTGCCATCGGCGAGGGCGGCTTCGGGATCACTTACATCGGCCGTGACACGCTGCTTGAGATGCGGGTCGCTGTGAAGGAGTACTATCCGAACGGCCTGGTCAGCCGCGCGGCAACATCCGTCGTGCAGCCTGCTGTCAGCGAGGAACGGGCAGCGGTCTACCGCAAGGGCATGGAGCGCTTCCTGCAGGAGGCAAGGACGCTGGCAATGTTTTCCGGCGAGCCTGGTATTGTCGATGTAAGGGACTTTTTTGAGGCTAATGGAACAGCTTACCTTGTGATGGCCTATCTCGAAGGGGAAACGCTGCGGCAGTATCTCAGGCGATGCGGCCGCATGACGGCAGAGGATGCCGTGCAGCTTTTGCTTCCGGTGATGCATTCACTGCAGAAGATCCATGAAAAAGGGCTGATCCACCGGGATATCAGCCCGGACAATATCATGCTCGTGGACGGGAAGCCCAAGCTCATTGATTTCGGTGCGGCACGCAGTGTCATGGACGGCAGCAACCGGAGCCTGAGCGTGATGCTCAAGCCCGGCTATGCGCCGGAGGAGCAGTACCGCAGCCGTGGAGAACAGGGACCCTGGACGGATGTCTATGCGCTGAGTGCGACGATTTACCGCTGCATCACCGGCAAGGTGGCGGATGAGGCGGCAGAGCGCATGCGTGCGGATACGGTCAAGCGTCCCTCGGAGCTTGGTGCAGTGATCTCGCCGGCGTGCGAAGCGGCACTGATGAAGGGCATGGCGGTGCGTAAAGAGGATCGGTACCAGTCCGTGGAGGCGCTGCTTGCTGGACTGCAGGGCAAGGATGCACAGGACGAGGAACGCACGGTCTACCGTACCCAGACAGAACCGTCTGCCAGTGTGCAGCAGGTCACGGTACCCGGTAATGCACAGCAGCCAGTGCCGCCTGTCTATCCGCAGCAGCCTGCGCCGCCTGTCTATCCGCAGCAGCCTGCGCCGCCTGTCTATCCGCAGCAGCCTGTGCCGCCTGTTTATCCGCAGCAGCCAGCGCCGCCTGTTTATCCGCAGCAGCCTGCGCAGAAGAAACCGGAGAAGCGCCGGAAGAAAAAAGGCAAGCTCTTGCCGATTTTGGTCGCTGCCGGTGTCGGTGTGGTGCTGCTTGCTGCAGCGATCTTTGTGGCATCCGGCGGCGGAAAGAAGCTCCCGGGCAAGCGCTTTCAGGTCGGCGGCAGGAATCATTATTTCGATGACACGAGTTTTGCCGTGTATAACGAGACGATCACGCAGGAAGATATGAAGAACATCTGCAGGATGAAGAAGCTGGAAACCCTCACGTTCTCCGGCTGCACATTTGAGGGCGGCGCCAAGGCGCAGCTTTCGCTGCTGCCGCCCACGATCAAGTACATCACTTTGGAGGCATCCGGCATCACAGATGCGGATCTGGCATCGCTGCCGATCCGTTCCATGACGGAGCTGCGGAACGTGATCCTGCCGGGGAACCCGGATGTGACCGACCTTTCCGTGCTTTCGTCGGTATCCGGCACGCTGACGAGAGTGGATATCAGCAGTACCGGTGTGAAGGATCTCTCGCCGCTGTCACAGGCAGCAGGGCTGCTGTCGGTGAGTGCGAACAATTGCCCGGATCTGGATTTTTCAACGCTGGATACGACCGGCCTGTACACCGTGGAAGCGATGTACAGCGATATAACGGACATCAGCTTCCTGCAGGGAAGCAAGAATCTGGAGACGCTAAGGCTGTCCGGGAACAAGATCAGCGATCTTTCGCCGCTTGCAGGACTGACCGATCTGCGGGAGCTGCGCCTTGATCAGAACGACATCAGGGACCTTACGCCGCTCATCGGAGTCACGTCGCTCCATAATGTGGATCTTTCGGAGAATCCGCAGCTTGCGGATCTGACCGGGCTGGAGGGTGCTGCAGATCTCTGGAGGCTCAATCTGAGCGGTGATACAGTGAAAACACTTGCACCGCTGCAGAATTGCAAGAAGCTCGCTCAGCTCGATGTGACCGGCAATCAGCTCACCGATCTCAAGGGGCTGGAAAGTGCCATTGAGCTGGAGGAGCTGTATGCTGCCAACAATGCACTGACAAGCCTGGACGGGCTGGAGAACAGCACGATCCTGAATACGGTCAATCTCCGCGGCAATCAGCTCCAGGATCTCGGACGGCTCGGCAAGAGCGCCGAAGCGCTGAAAAAGATCAACCTCAGCGACAACAAGCTGACCGATATTGAGGAGCTGTCCGGGTCTGTGTCCCTGGAAGGACTGCTGGCGGATAATAACCAGATCACGTCGCTTGCACCGCTGAAAGACAGCGGTTCCCTGAAGGTGCTCTCGGCAGAGCACAATGCCCTCACGGATCTGGCGGGCATGGAGCAGAAGGAAAGGCTGCAGTGCCTCTATGTGCCGTACAACAAGATCAGTGATGCCAGTGCGATAAAGACGCTCACCCTCAGCAGCGGGACGAGCCTCAAGGTGCTCAGCCTTGCCAACAATGCGCTGGAGTCGCTGGATCTCAATACGATGATCAAGTATGAGGTGCTTGTTCTCTACGGCAATCCGATGAGCGATTATGAGCTTGTCCGCCAGTTCTCCGGCTCGGAGGTGCAGATCAGCTACACGGATTCGATCAAGGTCGAGGGACTGGCGACCGGTTTTTATCACCTGAGTGTGGCGGATGCGCCGCTGGACAAGCAGGTCGGACTGCAGAAGGAATTCAACCGGGGCAGTGCGATCAAATTCTATACCAAAGAGGAGCTCGATGCAAGCAACCAGGAGATCAAGGACAGACTGACGGCTTCTTTCAACTGTGAGCCCTACAAGGAAAAGACGGAAGATGCGGCGGAATAAGGAGGGAATGCCATGCCAAGAACCATTCTGATCCGGGAGCCGAAGCTGCTTCCGCCGAGACTGCTGGTCTTCCGGGGCGATACCATGCGGATCTGTGAGCTGCAGGAACTGCAGACGA
>CAMNDR010000161.1 GCA_946535685.1 uncultured Clostridia bacterium
TTCAGTCCGAGATGCTGTCCGTCATCCCGCTGCAGCGAGCCGTCCGGCTGCTGTACATAGGAAGCGGCAAAGCGGCCGAGCTTCTCCGGATGCACATAAAAATCCGTGTCCTCCATGCCAAGCGGCGCAAAGAGATGCTCCGTCAGATAATCCCGGTAAGGCATCCCGGAAACGACCTCGACCAGACCGCCGAGCACATCTGCCGATGTACCGTAGTCCCAGTGCGTGCCGGGATCAAACTGCAGCGGGATCTTTCCGAGCCTGCGGCAGACCGTGAGCGTGTCCAGAGGACTGCCGGTATGCCGTGCATAGTCCATCTGGCCAAAGAGGGAAGCGGTGTCCTTCTGGGTCTGGTTGAAGCAGTTCGGATAAGCAAGCCCAGAGGTCATTGTCAGCAGATCACGGATCCGGATCTCTCTGGCGGCAGGCCGAGTCGAGCCGTCGGCTTCATACACCAGCGGATCGGAAAATTCCGGCAGATACCAGCTCACCGGGAAATCCGGGTGCAGCTTTCCGCATTCGATCATCTGCATGACCGCAGCCGCAGTAATGGGCTTTGTGAGGGAATAGATGCGGAAGATCGTGTCCTCCGCCATAGGGATGCCGTGCTCCCGGTCGGCCATCCCGAAGGAATTGCTGTAGAGACAGCGGCCTTTCTGCCAGACAGCCGCATTGGCACCGACAAAGTCACCGTTCTCCAGTGCTCTGTTTATCATCGAATCCAGTTTTTCTTTCATAATTGATCCTCATCATTTTCATCAGTAGCGTATCTCATCAAGCGGCACCGGGATGGCCTTTCCGAGCGAAAAGGAGTAGATAAATGCCTCCCTGACCGGGATCCCGAAGATCAGCTCCGCCGCCTTCTGGTACAGACCGAGCTGCAGACTGTATTCCTGCAGCAGGTCAGATGCATGCTTGGCAAAATCGGTCTTATAATCCACCAGTACCCAGCCGTCCGCCTCCCGGAACAGCAGATCCATCGTACCGATCAGCACACCCTCTGTCCCGCCGTACATGGCAAGCAGCCTGGAATCTGCAGGCAGATCCAGCTCGCCGATCCGGACAAAGAGCTGCTTTTCCCGCAGCACTTCCGGAGATGCGGCGATCCGTGCATACAGCGGGCTCTGGAAGAATGCGGCGATCATATCCGGCGGGACAGACGCTGCTTCTGCCTCTGTCAGCAGCCCTTCTGTATGGAGCCTGTGCAGCTCGGCTGCAGCGTCCTTTGCGGCTGCGTCAAAGCGCATGAACTGCAGCGATTTGTGAACCGCTGTACCTCTTGCAGCACCGGTCAGCTTCTTCTCCTGCGTCAGCGCAAGGCGCGGCGTGCGTGCAAGATCAGAGGAAACGGCTTCCGGATGTGCGAGCTGCGTCACGCTGTATTTGGAGACAAGCTCTGTCTGCGGCGAAGCATAGCGGAATGCAAGCTGCTGCTGCATCTGCGCGAGCAGTGCCTCATCCGGCAGCATGGATTTTCCCTTCGTCTGCTCCTCCGCCATCGCCTCTGCCTGATTTTCCGTCCAGACACGGTATTCCACCAGTGCGGAGGTGCTGGATTCGCCGTTGTCCATTGCACGGAGCAGATGCTCCGCCTCGGCGGAGCTGAACAGGAACTGCAGCAGCCAGTCCTGCATACAGCCTGCATCCTGCGCCAGCACAGGAGCCAGTTCCGGAACGGTCTGCAGCAGCGGGCCAAGATTGCAGAGTGCTGTTTTCTTCTTCACCGCCCCGGTATGCACCTCGTCGAGCACCAGGAAAAGCTGCTGCCGGGCACGGGTCAATGCTACATATAAAAGGCGAAGCTCCTCGCTTTTCTTGCGCCTGCGCATGCTGCAGCTCAGGTATTGGTGTGTGATGCTGGCGGCCTTCTGGTAGCGCTCACGGTCGAAGATACTGCAGCCAAGCAGTCCGGTTTCATCGGCAAGGATGGCATCCGTCGAATTGTTGAACGGGTGCTCCATGTGCGCTGTGAATACGAAGGGGAATTCAAGACCCTTGGATTTGTGGATCGTCTTGATCTGCACACAGCTTCTCTCAGCGGATGCGTCCTGAATGTCGATATCCTTCTCTGCCTCCGTGAGCCGGTCGAGATACCGCAGCCAGCCGTCCAGGCTTCCCTGAGCAGTCAGATCTGCATTTTCACGGTATCTCTGCGCTGCCTGCAAGAAGGCATCGAGGTGTGCTCGGCGCTGTTCGCTGTCCTCGTACAGACCCTGCAGAGAATAGAGATCGGTCAGATCACAAAGCTCCCGGATGCATTCCTCAAGCGGAAGTCGTTCTGCCGCCTGCCGCATTTGTTCGAGCAATGCGAGAAATGCCTGGCAGCTTGCCTGGAGCTGCTGGATGGATGGCTCTGCTTCACAGACTGCAACAGACTTGATCTGCAGATAGAGCCGGCGGCGTTTGCCATAGAGCTTGAGACAGGCGAGATCATCCGCCGTAAAGCCGCATACGGGAGAGAGCAGTACCGCCGCCATTGCTGCATCGGACAAGGGATTGTCGGTGATGCGCAGCAGATTCCGGAGCAGACTGATCTCCGGCAAAGAGAGCAGCCCGGATTCCCGGTCGGTTATGACCGGGATATGACGTGTTTTCAGGGCGTTGGCGAGTGCTTCGCCGTCCTTTTTGACGGAGCGCACCAGGACACAGAAATCCTTCGGTTCACACGGGCGTGTCTTTCCTTCACCGAGCAGCACCGGCGTTCTGCGCTGCAGCATCTGCAGGATCGTATCTGCGATGCACTCGGACTGCATGTCTGCATCTTCCGGCAGCTCCTTCGGCTGCGGCAGAAGGAGCACGGTGGGGATCGGCGGTGCGCCCTGATAGACCGGTGAACCGAAATTGAGCTGTTCATCTGAATTATAGGTCACTTCACCGCATTGCTCCGTCATCATGATGCGGAACATCTGATTGACGAACTCCAGCACGCCCGGCGCACTCCGGAAATTCTGATTGAGATAGATCAGCGCCATTTCCTGTGCAAGGCAGTCCTGCAGGGGGATGCTCTCAGCAATGGCACGGCGGAAGTTTTCGGGATTAGCCTGACGGAAGCTGTAGATCGACTGCTTCACGTCACCTACCAGGAACGCATTTGTGCCATAATGCAGGATATTTTCCTGCAGTCTGCAGTTTTTCGACAGGAGCTTGAACAGGCAGTCCTGCTTGTTGTTGGAGTCCTGGTATTCATCAACCATCAGCAGGCTGATCCGCTCAGAAAGCTGCTGTGCAAGCTCTGTCCGGTGAAGAAATCCATCCTGATCCACGGTGCCCAGCAGGCTGAGCGCCAGCTCTTCCGCATCCGAGAAGCACAGTACATTCCGGCTGCATTTTTCCTCAAACAGAGCATCCAGATATTCCTCCGTGAGCTCCAGCAGCAAAGGGATCAGCATCTGCTGCATCTGAACATCCTCGTCAAAATACTGCAGGGGCGCAAACAGATCCATGCAGGCTTTGTACCGATCAGAATACAGCTCGCAGAACTGCTGGAAAACAGCTCGTGCTTCCTCATCGGCCGCCTCCTTTTTGGAGACCCGCGGAAACGGTGTCAGTTTGGTAAAGCTCTTTCCCGGATCGGCAAGCAGCTCTTCGCAGCTCACGGTTTTGAGATAGTCCCGTTGTGTTATCAGGTCAGCAATATCCTGATCGAGTTTCGCTTTGTAACGATTCTCCGGCATGCCGGGAACAACACGTTCTGCCGCAGCATACCCAAGCTGCATCAAGCCGATCACCTTGTCGATGGCCTGCCAGCAGGCGTCTCTGCAGAGCATAAAGAGCGCATGGCTGTCCTTGGCGGCAGCAAGCGCGCGACGGATCCAGTCGTTCCGGAACGGCAGGGTATCAAGGTAATCTGCAATTGACAATACCACATCCTCAAGCTCTGAATCATCACGGGTACAGAAGTGGGAAAACAGCGTTTCCATCTCCGGACGGCTGCTCCAGGATTCTATCACCCGCTGCAGGGCATGCTGCTGGTAGATCTTTTCCTGTGAGGGCTCTGCGATCGTAAACAGGGGCGAAACACCGCAGCTTTCTGCATATTCCCGGATAAGATCGAAGCAGAACGAATGGATCGTACAGATCTTTGCACTGCTCAGTCCTGCCCGCTGTTCAAGGAGCCAGGTATATTTGGCATCGTCTGTCCCTGCTTCCAGGTCTGTCAATGCATCGGTCAGCGCT
>CAMNDR010000162.1 GCA_946535685.1 uncultured Clostridia bacterium
GCAAGCAGATGTGCCGCCAAGCCGCCAGGCGGGCTTTGTGCGGTGTTGCCTATAGTCCCGAAAAAAATTTATGAAAGACACTGTGACATTTTCCTGTTCCGCCGTGTCTGTATGTAATGAGAGCTCTAAAACAGAAAGGAGAACCCCATGACTGACCGTGAGCTGCAGGCCTTGATGAAAAGCAGTCTGAACGACGGCGCCAAGGCTCTTTACCAGCAATATGCGCAATATGTCTATGCGATCATATTCCGGATACTGCGTGACTGCGGCACCCGGGAGGATGTGGAGGACTGCTTTGCGGAGACGTTCGCAGAAGTCATCCAGCGCTTTGACAGCATCCGTGAGGATCATGTCAAGGCCTATATCGGGCAGGCAGCCCGGAACCGTGCGCTGAATTACTGCCGTTCGCTCAGAGCAGGCCAGATGCATACCGTGCCGCTTGAGGATGCGCAGGAACCGGCAGAAGCACATGTGGAAACAGATGCCGAGGGCAGGCTCCTGCAGACGGAACTGCTGCAGCAGGTGCGGGCGCTCGGAGATCCGGATGCCACGATCATTATACAGAAGTATTATTATAACCGGAAAATGGCGGAAATTGCCGAAATGGTCGGCCTGACGCCGCATGCTGCACAGGTGCGCTGCAGCAGGGCGCTCAAGAAACTGCAAAAGACCATGAAGGATTGGAGGTGAGCTTATGCGCAGGAAGGATATCATCAGAGCCCTGCAGGAGATCGACGAGGATACCGCCGTGAAGCTCAGCGAGGAATACCACGGCATCGCTGAGGGAGATCATGAGCGGCTGCTGGAGAAGATCGAACGCCGCCTTTATGCGGAACCGGATCAGATCATGCCCGAAGAGGTGCAGCCTGCAAGGAAGATCAGCATTGTCACACGCTTTGGCGCTGTGGCCGCATGTGCGACAGTCTGCTTCGGGACATTCGGCGGCCTTGTCTGGCTGCGGATGCACAGCCCGGTGCAGCAGCGTCCGGAGACATCAGGGGCGCAGGTGCCCGTGGTGACACAGACCGCATTTTCTGTCGGTGAGCGCTATGCTGTGCCGAATCTGACGGCGGAGGGCGCACTGTACGTGACGGTCTCGGGCGTATCCTCGGAGGATGCGCTGTGCCATGTCATGCTCACGCTCGAAAGCGAAGGGGCAGTGTCACGGGCAGGAACTGTCACGGGCGACCAGACCGTGTTCCAGCTCGATAATTTCCGGGCAGCGGTGGAAACAGACGGCGGGATCGTCTATGTTACGCCCTGCCGGGCAGAGAGCACCGGTGAGACCGGTCTGCCCAATACCTGCACGCTCGAACCGGGAGAGCACTGCAGCGTGGAGCTGTGGTATGCACTGCCGGAACGGACAACACACTGGCAGCTCATTACCGGAAGCGGCGCAGAGCTGCCCTATGCTGAAATTGTGATGGAGGGAACACCATGAAATACAGAAAGATCATTGCAGCCCTGACGGCAGCCTGCCTGCTGCTGAGCGGCTGCGCAGCAAAGCCTGCGGAGAGCGATCCGGCACAGCCGGCGCAGGGTGAGACTGGCCAAGCCGTACCGCTCGGCGAGGATACACTGACGCTGCAGGCGAAGGCAGAGCCGCTCGATGTGCCGGCGTACTTCGGCTCTGCCGGCATGATGACGGCAGGGGACGGCTACCGGTACCTTGCGGTGTTCAGCGACATGAGCGGCGAGAAGCGGAGCGTGGTGCAGTGTGATGCGGCGCTCAACGAGGTGTCAAAAACGGAGCTGGCGCCGCTTGCGCCCTATGACGGGTTCTACAGCCGGGAAAACTATACGGTATTAGGGGACGATGTCATCTACATGCTCGTGACGATGGAGAACCACAACAACATCAATTCTGCGGATGCACAGGATGATTTCGACCAGGACTGGTGGGAGAACTACAACAACAGCTACACAGCGACGGAGTACTTCATCTGCACCTATGCGATGGACGGCACGATGCTCTCCAAGGCAAAGGTGGATGCGCTGAATGACTATATGGACGAGTATCACAGTCTGTGGATCACGGAGTGCGCCGCCTGCAGTGACCAGATGTATCTGTTCCTCGATCAGGGCGGTATGCTGCGGATCACGCCGGACGGCAGCCTGACCGAGGTCAGACCCAACAACACGGAGCAGTTCGACCGTTCTGTCAGCCTGATCAGGGACAGGGACGGCAAGCCGGTCTATCAGGAATTGCAGTATGCCTCGCAGAATGACGGTACTGAACAGGAGATCATGACGTTCTATGAATTTGACGGAGCGATCGGCGAGGTCGGCAAACAGATCTATACGCTTGAGACATCGAACAACTACGGCAATATGGTGCTCTCGACCGGCGGCTACGGGGACTATCGTTTCTTTGTTACGGAAAACGGTCAGCTCTGCGGCATCCGGGATGACGGAACGGCTGAACCGGTCATTGACTGGGCGGCATCTGACCTGATGCCGATGGGCGTTTATCCGCTGCAGGACGGTTCTTTCCTTGCGTATTCCACCGAGGAGGGCAGTTCGGGCTATTACCGTCTGACACGCCTGCACAGCTCAGAGCTCAGGGAAAAGCAGACTGTCACGATCGGTGTGCTGGCAGACGGCGAATATCTGCTTGGTGATGTTGTGCGGAAGTTCAACCGGGAGCACAGCGACCTGCATGTGGAGCTGACGGTGCTGCCGGATGAACAGATCGCAAACAGCCTGATCGGCGGCAATGCGCCGGATCTGCTGTTCCTGTACGACGGACAGGAGGAATTCCTGAAGCTCGGCTCGAAGGGAATGCTTGCGGATCTGTATCCGCTGATGGAGCAGGATCCGGAGCTTGGCCGGGAAAAGATGCTGCCGAATGTCCTCGCAGCGCTGCAGCATCCGAACGGTTCGCTCTATGGCATCGCACCGTCCTTTACGGTACACACGATGGCGGTCAAGGAGAAATTCGGCGTGCCGGAAAACTGGACGATGGATGACATGATCGCCCTCTATGACGGTGCGGATGAGATGCATTACTACTGGAACACCAAGGAAGAAATGCTGCAGATGCTGCTATACGGGACGGATTTCACGGACGAGATGGCGGGGAGCTGTCATTTTGATTCGCCGGAATATATCAAGATGCTCGAATTCTGCAACCGCTTCCCGGAGAACAGCACATGCCCGGAGAAGGATTACGAGGATCCGGTGAAGATGGAGCAGTTTGAAAAATGGCAAACTGACAGCTTCAACAGCTTCAAAAACGACCAGAACTATCTGAAACCGCTGGATATGGCCGCAAATGCCGGCGGCATGGCATCTGCTTTCAGCTATGCGAAGGGGGAGCTTGGCGAGCCGTTCGTGATGGCGGGCTATCCGTCCGATAACAAGCAGGGCGGCAAGATCACGGTGTCCTGCGAGATAGGCATTCTGTCCTCCTGCAAGGATCAGGCGGCTGCCTGGGAGATACTGCGGTACTATCTGCAGCAGTTTCTGGCATCGCATTACAGCAATGGCTATTCGATCTTTGAGGCGCAGTTCCATGAGGAGATGGATGATGAAATGTATATCATGGACTATGACCAGAACGGCAACCGGTTCCGCTCGGATCTGGAGTATTATGATGATGACTGCCGTGTCTATCCGCTGACGCAGGCAGAGCGGGATGCGCTGGAGCAGTACATCCGTGGGCTGTCCACCTACATGCTGCTCGATCCGCATGTGGAGGCGATCGCAATGGAGGAAGCAGGGAAATATTTCGCCGGCGACTGCTCCGCCGAGGATGCCGCTAAAGCGACCCAGAGCCGTGCTCTGCTGATGCTGAGCGAGCAGAGCGGCTGAACGGTCGGAAATGAAGTTCAGGAAACAAAGCGCCCCTCCCCGGATGGGGAGGGGCTTGGTCTGTCAGAGCATCGAACGATACAGAGCGGCGATCTCCTCGACGGAGGTCTCCTTCGGATTGCCGGGACGGCAGGCATCTGCGTAGGCGGATTCTGCCAGGAACGGGATATCCTCCTCCTTGACGATGCCCTTGAGATCCTGCGGGATCCCGACATCGAGCGAGAGCTGACGCACCGCATCCACAGCCGCCTTGCGGTATTCCTCCACGGTCATTTCCTCCGTGCCGGGTACGCCCATCGCTGCGGCGATATACTTGTACTTGTCGCC
>CAMNDR010000163.1 GCA_946535685.1 uncultured Clostridia bacterium
GGGATCCACGGCATCGGTGAAGGTCGCTACGGGGAATTGCTGGAATATGTCTATCTTGACCACGAGGAGCCTCTGACAGAGGAACCGTCTGAAACAAAGCCATCCGCTTCCGGAAAGGAGACAGCGCCTGCGCCGGAAACGGAGCCGGAAACAGAACCTGCAGAACCGCCTGTCATCAATCTGAATACAGCCACGAAGGAGCAACTTCTGCTGCTGCCGGGTTGTACGGAGAAGATAGCAGACAGCATTCTGCAACTGCGGGACGAGGATATCCATGAATTCACAAACATTCTCGAAATCAACATGGCACAGGGTGTCACAACGGCGCTTTACATTGCCTGGGAGCCGTACTTGGCGGTCGATGATGCCGGGAATCAGGAACTACAGGAGGGACAGCCATGACGCTGCAGCAGCTTCATTACACCATCACCATCTCGGAATGCGGCTCGATGAACAAAGCCGCCGAGATCCTCTATATTGCGCAGCCCTCGCTGACGAGCGCCGTCAAGGAACTGGAGCGGGAGCTTGGCATCACGATCTTCCACCGTTCCGGCAAGGGCGTGACCCTGACGGCAGACGGTGCGGAGTTTCTGACCTATGCAAGGCAGGTCTTCCAGCAGTATGAAGTGCTGCAGGAACGCTATATTTCGGGAAAAACCCGCAAGAAATTCGGCGTTTCCACGCAGCATTACTCCTTCGCCGTGCAGGCGTTCATCGGGATGGTGCAGGAATATGATACCTATGATTATGAATTTGCCATCCGGGAGACAAAGACCGCCGAGGTCATTGAGGATGTGGCGAATCTGCGCAGTGAGATCGGCATTCTCTACCTCAGCGATTTCAACCGCCAGATGATCTGCCGGCTCCTGCAGACGCAGCAGCTTGTCTTTCACAAGCTCATCGAATGCGGCGTTTTCGCCTATCTTGCGGAGGAGCATCCGCTTGCCGGGAAGGAAAGCGTGACCATTGCGGAGCTGTCGGATTACCCCTGCCTGACCTTTGAGCAGGGCGACCGGAGTTCGCTGTATTTTGCAGAGGAGATCGTCAACACGGCGGATTTTGCCCGTGTCATCAAGGCATCTGACCGTTCCACGATGCTCAATCTGATGAAGGGGCTGCAGGGGTACACCTTCTGCTCCGGCATCATCTGCGGCGAGCTCAACGGTGACGGCTACCGTGCCGTGCCGATCGCCGACGAGACAGGCATCATGGAAGTTGGCTATATTACGAAGAAAAACATGATGCTCAGTGAAATGGGCGAGCGCTATGTCGAAAAGCTCATCGCCTATCTGCAGCAGCAATAAGAAAAGGCCGGAATATAGCCCTCCGATGGGGGAGGGGCGCTCCATCTGCGCCAGCACCAGAAAAAGGATTTTATCGACAAGCTGAAATGCCCCGGATCTCCGGGGCATTCTGTGTCAGGGGCGGCAGCATTTCTCCAGCATGGCCTGTGCATCCGGGAGCGGTGCAGCGGCAAAAACGGCGTAATTTTGCACCATTGCGCAGCACAGCGCCTTTGCCTGCGCATCCTCTGGCGGATAGACGAGCAGCACACAGCGCAGCACCTCCGCATCCATCCAGGCGACCTGAGCAGCATATTGCCGGAGCAGTGCCTCCGTACCCGGCGAAGCATCCTGAACCGGCAGCACGGCAAAAGGACAGAGCCGGTGATCCTGCGGCGTTTCCGTCCGTCTGCCGAATGCCAGCAATACCGTCAGCCCGATCCCGACCAGCAGGAGCAGCCCTGCAAGCAGCAACCCATCCATCGCAAGCCTCCTCTCTTTCTGCAGTATATGCGCCAGCCCCGATCAGGGTGCAGGGGGCGATTTCTTGACATGCGGGGCGCAGCGTGGTATAATAGAGGTTGGATGCGGGCGGGAGAGTCGGAACGCACTCTTCCCGCCTGCTTTGCAAAGCAAATATTTTCTGAAAATCATTGCAATTCTTCGCCGGATGTGCTATGATAAAAGAATAGACCGGAGGGATCCGGGACTGTCTGAACGCCCGAAAGGAGAGATGCTGATGCAGCTCACAGATTGCCATACCCATACCTGCATTTCCCCGGACAGCGAGGCACTCCTCACGGATATGATACGGAAAGCACAGGATATCGGGCTTTCTGCATATGCCGTGACCGATCATGTGGAGCTCTGCCGCTGGTATCCGCAAGGGTATTATGCCGCCCCGCCCCGCAATGAGGAGGATTTCTTCGACTATGCCGTCCGCTTTGAGCAGGCGATGGCGCAGAATGCCGCAGCCCGGGAGCTAACGCATGGTCTGACCTTTGTCAGCGGCATCGAGCTGGGCGAGCCGGATGCGGATTTCGGCCTGGCATCGTCAGTCTGCAGGGATCGGCGGCTGGATTTCGTCATTGCATCGCTCCATGAGCTGCCCGGAAAGCTCGATTTCTATTTCCTCGATTATGCGCAGGAGGATGTCCCGGCGCTGCTGCAGGAATACTTTACAGAGCTTCTGAAAATCGCAGAATGGGGCGGTTTCGATGTCCTCGGACACATCACCTATCCCCTTCGCTACATCGAGGGAGATGCCGGGATCCCGGTGGATATGGCGCAGTACCGTGACATCATCGCCGAGATCTTCCGCACCGTCATCCGGCAGGGAAAGGGCATCGAGCTGAACACGTCCGGCTTCCGTCAGACGTATGGCAAGCCGTTCCCGGATGCAGCGCTGCTGCGGCTCTATCGGGATCTCGGCGGCAGGATCCTGACGCTCGGCTCGGATGCACACCGTCCGGAGGATGTCGGCAGCGGCATTGCCGAGGGCGCAGAGCTTGCAAGATCCGTGGGGTTTGACCGCATCGCTGTCTACCGGCGGCATGACCCATGCTATC
Source organism: uncultured Clostridia bacterium (assembly GCA_946535685.1). Taxonomy (GTDB): domain Bacteria; phylum Bacillota; class Clostridia; order Oscillospirales; family Ruminococcaceae; genus UBA3855. Next base: position 2,852 of record CAMNDR010000163.1, read on the forward strand.
TCACTATTTAAGGAGGAAATTATGATGTCTGATCTTCTGAATCTGTTGAAAGAAAATGCACGGCTGTCCAATGCACAGCTTGCGGATATGCTCGGCAAGACTGAGGCCGAGGTCGCCGCAGAGATCGCCGATCTTGAGAAAAAGGGTGTGATCCGCGGCTATACCACCATCATCAATGACGAGCTTGCCGGTGATGACGAGGTCGAAGCGCTCATCGAGCTGCGTGTTACCCCGAAGCACGACACCGGCTTTGACGATGTGGCAAAGACCATCATGCTCTATGACGAGGTGGAGAGCGTTTCCCTGATGTCCGGCAAGTATGACCTGGCACTGACCGTCAAGGGACGCAGCCTCAAGGAAGTGGCGATGTTCGTTTCCCAGCGGCTCTCGGCAATGGACGGTGTCCTGGCAACGGCGACTTCCTTCGTGCTCAAGCGCTACAAGGACAAGAACATCCTGATCGAAGGCGAGGAGCGTGACGAAAGGAGCATGTGGGGATGAATTATGAAAACCTGCTGTCCAGGCGTGTGACAGGCCTGAAGCCGTCGGGCATCCGGCGCTTCTTCGACCTGGCTGCCACGATGGACGATGTCATCAGTCTCGGCGTCGGCGAGCCGGATTTCTCCACGCCGTGGAGCATCCGCAAGGAAGCAGTGGATGTGCTCGAACGCCGGAAGATCGTGTATACAGCCAATTCCGGCATGGCAGAGCTCAGAAAATCCATTTCCGGCTATCTGAACCGGACGATCCACACGCAGTACGATCCCGAGCATGAGATCGTCGTGACGGTCGGCGGATCCGAGGCGATCGACATTGCCATCCGCAGCGTTATCAATCCCGGCGATGAGGTGCTGGTCGTGGAGCCGTCCTTCGTCTGTTACTCGCCCATCGTGGAGATGGCGTGCGGCGTGCCGGTGCCGATCCCGACAAAGGCGGAGAACCATTTCCGCCTGACAGCGCAGGAGCTGCGGGAAAAGATCACCGACAAGACCAAGCTCCTGGTGCTGCCGTTCCCGAACAACCCGACCGGTGCGATCATGAAGCGGGAGGATCTTGAAGCCATCGCAGAGGTGCTGCGCGGCACGGACATCCTTGTGCTGTCCGACGAGATCTATTCCGAGATGACCTACGGCGGCAAGCACTGCTCCATCGTGGAGATCGAGGGCATGCGGGAGCGCACGATCCTCGTCAACGGCTTCTCGAAGGCCTTTGCCATGACCGGCTGGCGTCTCGGCTATGTCTGTGCGCCGCCGCCGATCACGCAGCAGATC
>CAMNDR010000164.1 GCA_946535685.1 uncultured Clostridia bacterium
GATCTCCAGACCGGGATTTGAGTTGGAGCGCACCAGCCGCAGCGTATGCAGAAGCTGTGTCAACCCCTGCAGCGCATAGTATTCCGCCAGCATCGGGATCAGCACCTCATCGCAGGCTGTCAGGCCATTCAGTGTCAGCAATCCAAGCGCAGGCGGGCAGTCGATCAGAATATAATCATAATCATCCTTGACCGCAAGCACCTGCATTTTCAGCCGTTTGAACCGATCCTCCATCTGTGTAAGCTCCACCTCAGCCCCGGCAATATCAGTCGTAGCCGGTACGATGGACACATTTTCAAATTCTGTTACGACAATAGCGTCCTCAAGCTTCGCCTTCCCGATGAGCACCTCATAGGCCGAGCACTTGAGATTTTTCTTTTTCACGCCGAATCCGGTCGTGCAATTGCCCTGTGAATCTATATCAATGCACAGGGTCTTTTTGCCTCTTGAACCGAGATATGCTGCCAGATTCACAACCGTGGTGGACTTTCCCACGCCGCCCTTCTGGTTCGCAACAGCAATCACTTTACCCATAGCCGTCTCCTTTCATGACGATTGCGGCCGTGCGGCCGCCTATATCATTATACCATGTTCGCAGCCTTTTGTAAAGTGATTTCGTCAAAAAAATTCAGAATTCTATCGGGATCGCCCTTTCTGCACATACCTGCATTCACTTTATGTTTCACGTGAAACACTCACTTGCTTTGCTCCGGAAGCGGAATCACGATGCGATATTCGATCCTGTCTGAAAACTGCATTTTCTGTGATTCCGCCGGTATTCCCGCAGCCTGCATCGTTTCAACTGCCTGGTTGATGGAGTTGACAAACAGCCTGACGTCTTTGAACAATACGCTTCGTTTCTGAAAGCGTTCCCGTTCTTTCCTCGCCCCGATCAGCTCATCGACCAGCCGCTCCGTCCGTTCCACATTCAGCCCGTTCTTCGTGATTTTCTGCAAGAGCCGCATTCGTTCTTCTGGACTCCCGATCCGCAGCAGCGTTCTCGCATGCCGCTCCGTGAGTCCATGTTCGAGAATATACATTCGCTCCTGCTCTGTCAGTTTCAGGAGCCGCAGCTTATTGGCGATCGTACTCTGCGCGCGTCCAAGCCGCATCGCAGCATCCTCCTGCGTCATTCCGTAATAGGAGATCAGCTTTTCCAATGCAGCCGCCTCCTCAAAGCAGTTCAGATCCTCCCGCTGAATATTCTCGACAAGCGCAAGAATCGCAGAATTACGGTCACTGATCTCCATTACGATACACGGCACCGTCAAGAGCCCCGCCAGCTTGGATGCCCTCAGCCTTCGTTCTCCGGCGATCAGTTGATATCCCTCCGCCGTACTCCTGACCGAGATCGGCTGTATGAGCCCATTCTGCCTGATGCTATCCGCAAGCGCCCGCAGATCCTCATCCCGGAAGCGAGTCCTCGGCTGATGTGGATTCGGTTTGATATCCTCCACATTCACCTGTACGATCCGCTCATCCGTTCTTTCCTTCATAAACGCAAACAGCCCTGCCATAGCAAGCACCTCCATCCTTGATAGCACCATTATACCATATCCGCGAGCTGCATGCACAGAAAAAATCCGTTATTTCTGATGAAAATAACGGATTTCCAAACATATTCATCCTATCTCACAGCGGCTTCTGCCTGATCTGACCGCTATTGCGAGGATATTTTGTCGGTGTAGCGCCGCACTTTTTCACGACATAAATCACACGTTCATCGCCGCCAGGCAACGCATATCGGATTTCTTCCTCATAATGCCCGCCAAGCATCCGAATTGCCTGTAAAGCCGGCTTGATCTCCTCATTTGGCCCCTTCATCGCAAGCCAGAAGCCATTCTCTCTCACAAACGGCAAAGAATATTCGGCCAGTACCGGCATAGCAGCGACCGCCCTTGCCGTGACCGCATCAAACCGTTCCCGGAAATCATCCTTTCTGGCCAGTTCTTCTGCCCTTCCATGAACCGTCTGATAACTGCAGCCGAGCTTCTCCCGCAGCGCATCCAGAAACACAATGCGTTTATTCAGGCTGTCAAGCAGTGTCATTCTGAGGTCCGGCCGCACCAGGCACAGCGGAACCCCAGGAAATCCGGCGCCGCTCCCAATGTCAAGCACCTGAGCACCCTCCGGAAGGCATGCTGCACATTTCACTGCCAGCAGTACGCTGTCCAGAAAATGCTTCCGCAGGATCTCCTCCCCGTCCGTCACAGCCGTCAGATTGACTTTTTTGTTATACTCCACCAAAAATGCAGCATACGTCTCCATTTTATCAAATGTTTCACGTGAAACATCCGCTCCGCATTCCCGGAACAATGCAGATGCTCTATCAAACTCCGGAAGCATGCGATCCCTCCTTATGTTGCTCCAGCCACACCAGCAAAACCGATACATCCGCAGGTGAAACGCCAGAAATACGTGATGCCTGCCCGATGCTGACCGGTTTCCGCAAATTCAGCTTCTCCGCCGCCTCAAGGCGAAGCCCCCGAACTGCGGTATAATCCAGATCCTCAGGCAGTTTCTTATCCTCAAGTTTTTTTGCAAGCAATATCGCATCATTCTGTTTCTGAATATACCCCGCATACTTGATCTGGATCTCCACCTGCTCCTGTTCCTCCGGCGTAAGAGCAGGCCGATCCGGATCAAATTCTGCAAACATCGCATAGCCGATCTGCGGTCTGCGGATCAGATCCGCTGCCTTACAGCCAGTCTGCAGAGGAGCCGTACCATGTGCCGTCAGTATCGCATTCAGACCATCCGAAGGCGCCAGATTGCATTTCTCCAGCCGCCTGATCTCCGCCTCCACATGCGCGTATTTCTCCAGCATCGCCTGGTACCGTTCCTCCGGCAAAAGCCCGATTCTACGTCCGATTGGCATCATTCTCAGATCCGCATTATCCTGCCGCAGCACCAGCCGGTACTCACTTCGGGAAGTCATCATCCGGTAGGGATCACTGCAGCCCTTGGACACCAGATCGTCAATCAGCGTCCCAATGTAAGAACCCGACCGTTCAAAGATCACAGGATCTTCGCCCTTGGCCGCAAGTGCCGCATTGATCCCGGCAACGATCCCCTGCGCCGCTGCTTCTTCATAGCCAGAGCTTCCGTTAAACTGCCCGGCACCGTATAATCCCCGCAGATCCTTGCATTCCAGCGTCGGCCAGAGCGCCGTCGGATCCACGCAGTCATACTCGATGGCATATGCCGGCCGTAAAATCTCTACATGCTCCAGCCCCTTGATCGTTCTTAAAAAAGCCAGTTGCACATCCTCCGGCAAAGAGCTGCTCATCCCCTGCAGGTAATATTCCTCCGTCCCCAGCCCCATCGGTTCAATGAAAAGCTGGTGCCGCTCCTTATCCGCGAACCGCACGACCTTATCCTCGATAGATGGGCAATATCTCGGCCCCACGCCCTCGATCCGCCCAGCATACAGCGGCGACCGGTGCAGATTCTCCCGGATCACCCGGTGCGTCTCTGCATTCGTGTAGCTCACATAGCAGCTCACCTGATTGTGCATCTCCCGTCCATCATGCAGAAAGGAAAACGGCGTAATATCGGCATCTCCGTCCTGTCTCTCCAGCACATCAAAGTCAATGCTCCGCCTATGTACCCGGCACGGCGTCCCGGTCTTGAAGCGTCGCAGCGGCAGATATTCCCGCAGGCTCTCCGCCAGCGCATTTGCCGGAAGCGCCGCATCCGGCCCGCTCTCATAGGAAGCCTCGCCCACATGGATCACGCCCTTGAGATACGTACCAGTCGCAATAATGACCCGCCCGGCAAGATATTCCGTGCCAAGTCTCGTCACGATCCCCCGAACATTACCATTTTCTGCCAGTATTTTGACCGCTTCGCCCTGCTTGACATACAGGTTCTCCTGTTGTTCGCAGACCCGCTTCATATAATTATGATACATCACCCGATCCGCCTGCACCCGCAGACTATGCACCGCCGGGCCCTTTCCCCGGTTCAGCATCCGGCTCTGCAAAAAGCACGCATCTGCGGCCTTTCCCATCTCTCCGCCGAGTGCATCAATCTCCCGCACCAGGTGTCCCTTTGCCGTACCGCCGATCGACGGATTACACGGCATATTAGCGATCTGATCGAGTGAGATCGTCA
>CAMNDR010000165.1 GCA_946535685.1 uncultured Clostridia bacterium
CTGAATATCAAACGTATTGTTGGACAGAATGCGTGTGAAATCAAGGAAACGGTAATTTTCCTTCTGTTCCTTGTTGCCGATCATATTCTTGATGGCGCTGATGCTGGTATTCGGGGGATTTCGCTGCAAAACAACGCCGATACGATGGTTCTCCTTCATGTATTCGATGATCTCCGAAGCCATCGTCAGGTTCTTATCCGCCATGTTGTAGGTGCCGCTGTAGCTGTGATCCTCTGCCGACTGCACGAAGGTCAGCAGGAAATCTACCAGATTGTGTACGCAGCACATGTGGAATCCATACTCACCGGTACGATAGATGAACTTGGTGTTGTCCTTCGGATCGGTGATCTTTGCCTCAAGATTGCCGGCGAAATTCTTGGTATACACCGGAGCGACACGCACAATTGCGATCATCATGCCGCGGGCGCGGCCGATGTCCTTGATCATGGTCTGCTCGGCATCATACTTGAGCTTGGCATAATTGGTGATGGGCTTGATGAAGTCGTCCTCTCGCAGCGGTTCGCGCGTCTTGGGCATCTGGTACACCTGCGTCGTGCTGATGAGAATGAACTGCTCTACATCGTGCGCGATGGCAAAACGGTAGATAAATGCATCACACGCCGCACTCTCCCGCATCTGTGCCTCGGTGACGATGTGACCGATGTCATTATCAACCGTATCGGCCAGATGGATCACCGTATTGAACTGGTGCTTCTCGAAGACGTCAGCATATTTGCCCTTTTCTGTCGGAGCTGCCTCATAAAAGGTAAAATGCTCCTTGCCCATATTGTAATCGCTTGGCTGACGGTCTATGGCCACAACCTCACAGCCCTTTTTCAGAAAGCCGGAGCACACATGATCGCCGATCATGCCGCATCCGCCGGTAACCAGAACTTTTCTCATAGAGCCATGCCTCCCGTGATCAGAATACTATTGTTATTATTATTATAACATGTTACCAAGGGGAAATCAAGTACAAATTGTGAATAATAACGAAAATTTAAGAAAGTTCAGACTTTTTGTGTCAAAATCCATCCGGACAGCACCGGAAATGTGCTGTCCGGAGGCGTTTTGGATTGGTTAGCTGTTGTTCGCGTCGTCGATCATGGTCTGTACAGGCTCCTTGATCTGTGCCAGGCTCTCATTCCACGGAGTGCCCTTGCCTGCCGCACGAACGCCGTATTCGCTCGAATCCAGCATATCTGCCAGGTCTGTGGAAACACCGGCCTTGAAGTCGATCACGCCGTGTTCCAGCGCCATTTCGTCCATGGTGTTCTTCATCTCGATCATTTCCTCAGTCCAGGAATAGTCGTCCACGAACTGCTGATCGGCAATTGCCTTGATGTCATCGTTGAGCATGGTCAGGCGCTTGCAGTCGAGGAACTTGGCCACGCCGACCGGGTTGCCGCCGCCCTTGACGAAGCAGTAGGATTCCATATTGGCCGGAATGTAGTATTCGTCAGCCTCCGGATCCTTCGGCAGCGGTACGAACATGCAGTCCTCACCATAGGTCACCTGCCAGCCGGTCTGAACGCCCTTGAGGTTGGTCTCGTTGGCAACGCCGTACAGACCCCACAGGCCGATCAGATAGAACAGCTCCTTGCCCTCGCCCATGTATTCGCGGTGCTCGCTCCAGCCGAAATCACCGTTACCGATGGCGATGCAGTTCTTGTTGTACAGGTCGTACAGATACTTCTGGACGCGCTCAATATTGGGATCTGCCAGGTTGCTGACCAGCTTGCCGTCCTCAAGGCCGACATACGGAACGCCGACCGTACCGGACAGACCGGATTCAAACCACCAGCCGTCCAGGCCGTACTTCTGGTTTTCGGGATCAACGAACTTTTCGAGCATCTCCTCGAAAACATCCCATGTCCACTCGCCGTCCTCGAACATTTCCTTCGGATCGTCGAAGCCGAGCTCCTCGACCGTCTTGCGGTTGTAGACAACAGCGCAGTTGTCACCGGTGAGCTGGGTTACTGCCATGTAGTGGTCATTGCCCCAGGCAATGGAATCATTGACATCCTTGATGTCCTTCCAGAGGTCGGAATCCAGATCAATGTACTCGTCATACGGTACGAACATGCCGCGGATGGCACCCTTCGGGAATGCGTCAAAGTTGCCGGCATAGAAGAAGTCGATGCCCTCATCGGAATTGATATAGTTGGCGAGCTGATCGTAGCGCTCGGCATAGATGCAGTTGTACCACTTGATCTCGCCGCCGTAGCGCTCCTGGAAGATGGCAAGCTCCGTCGGGGTGGATTTGCCGGTGCCGTCGGGATTGATGTCCCAGTCAGACAGCCACTTGATGGTCTTGTTGTCGCCGAGGTCGCCGGTCAGACGCTCATCGGCAGCGGCAAGGGATGCGACCTCCTCGCGGGTCTTGGAATCCATCTCCTTTGCGGAGAAATCCGGCTCAGAGACGCTGTTTGCCGAGCCGCCTGCGCAGCCGACGAATCCCATACACAGGGCACTTGCGAGAAGTGCAGAAAGAACGCGCTTGAAATTTCTCATAGGTATACTCCTGTCTCCCGTTGTGCGGGTAAAAATGGACATAATCAATGGTATTATTATACCACAAATTGTACAGAATTGCAAGACACCATTTTGCACGATTTTCTGTTCCGATTTGCACAGATATGCACAAAAACGGCGCTTTTTACTCGGTCACATGCTCCAGCGCATGATAGAAAATGGTCTTGACATGTGCATCGGCAAGGGAATAATAGATCGTTTTCCCGTCGCGGCGGCTCTTGACCAGTCTTCCCTGCTTGAGGATCCGAAGCTGATGGGAAATGGCAGAGGCGGTCATGCCGAGCTTATCGGCAATTTCGCTGACGCACAGCTCCTTGTCAAGCAGCTCATACAGAATGCGCACACGGGTCGTATCACCGAACAGCCCGAGCAGATCGGCCACACCTGCCAGAACATCCGTGTCCGGCATAGACTGCATCAGCTTGTCGATCAATGCCTGATGGTGCTGGCATTCGCCGCAGATATGTTCGTGTGGATCCATGAAAAGTCCTCCGTTTCGTGAGATCAGATCGCGGGCATCACACGGCCGCCGGATACCGGGATATAGGCACCAGTCGTGAAGCTCGCCAGATCGGACAGCAGAAAGGCCACCATCTGTGCGATTTCGGCATCTGTACCGCGTCTGCCGAGAGGCACCGTCTTGTCATAATCGGGTGCGGATTCGGTATGGTTCATCCGGTCGCGTTCCGAAATCGTCCAGCCCGGTGCGACCTGATTGACGGTAATATTGTGGCAGCCGACTTCCTTGGCCAGCACGCGGATGATGCCGTCAAGGGCACGCTTGCCGGCAGTGTACGCACCGACACCGGATTCCGCCATTGCGGCGCATTCGGTATTGATGGCGACATATCTGCCCGCGCCTGCCGCGATCATATCGGGCAGGAAGGCCTTGGCCAGATGCACGGTCTGCATGGCGCAGGAATCGAACTGGCTCTGGAAATCCTCGAGCGGCTGCTCCAGAATGCTCGTCCACGGATACTGGATCACGGCATTGGCAACGATCAGCGTCGGCACGCCGAGGGATGCCTTCACGGTCTGCTGCATCTGCATGACAGACTGTGCATCGGTGACATCTGCCTGCACAGTCACGGCTCTGCGCCCCATTTCGCGCAGCTCGTTTGCAACTGCTTCGGCACGTTCCGCCCCGTGATTGTAATGCAGCGCCACATCCGCACCGCATCCGGCAAGTGTGCGGGAGATCGTGCGTCCAAGCTCCCCGGAAGCTCCGGTGACAAGGGCAATTTTTCCGGTCAGGTCAATTTGCAGCATGGCTGTCCCTCCTTTGCGTCATTGATATTATTATACCATACGATTTGTAGATTGTCAATCCTGCAATACAGAAAGGCATTCAAAAATGAAAAAACTGGATGATTTGGTGAGTCTCACCTGCAAAAGGAGCCCTTCTCTCCGAAAGGCTCCCGTCATTCCTGTTCCATGATCCACCGCCACGGCTTGCTTTTCCACGGCTCTCCCGCATAGTCAATGCCGACCCGCGGTGCCGTTTTCAGCTTGCAGCAGAATCCGTCATCCTCGATCCAAAGTGTTTCCCCTGCCGTAAAGCTGCCGCCGTT
>CAMNDR010000166.1 GCA_946535685.1 uncultured Clostridia bacterium
CCAGAATATTGAGTAAGGGGTGAGCCCGATGGAAAGAGGAAAGCTGATCGTTGTCTCCGCACCGTCCGGCTGCGGCAAGGGAACGATCTTAGGAGAAGTGCTGAAGGATCCGAAGTTCTATTTTTCTGTCTCCTGCACGACCCGTGCGCCGAGACCCGGCGAAACGGACGGCGTGAACTACAATTTCATCACGAGAGAGCGCTTTGAAGCGCTGATCGCAGAGGGGGCGTTCCTCGAACATGCGGAGTATGTGGGCAATTACTACGGCACACTGCTCGCACCCATCGAGGAAAACCTTGCCAAAGGGAAGGATGTCCTGCTCGAGATCGAGGTCAAGGGTGCGGAGCAGATCCGTGCGCTCCGGCCGGATGCGAGCCTCATCTTTATCGTACCGCCGAGCCTGGAAGCCCTGCGGGAGCGGCTCGTGAACCGCGGCACAGAAACAGCAGAGGTCATTGACAAGCGGGTTGCCCAGGCGGAGAAAGAAATTGCCTACCGGCAGCGGTATGACTATTGCCTGGTCAATGATACACTCGAGGACGCCGTCGCTGATTTCAAGGCGATCGTGCGTGCAATCGAACTGAAGGTGGAGAAGTAAGACGTATGCAGAAAGGAAGTACTATCATGAGCAATTCTATGCTGAGACCGGCAGTCACCCAGATGATCACCAAGAACGAGAGCTGCTATTCTCTCGTGATCGGCGTGGCAAAGCGTGCCAGAGAGATCGCAGATGAGCTGTATGAAAACGGCCAGATTTTGGAGGAAAAGCCCGTCAAGACGGCTGTCGATGAATTCGCAAGAGGCGAATACAAGATCGTAGAGCCGTCAGCAGACGACGATAAGAGCGTATTGCAGTAACCGTGGAGGCTTACATTGCCGCCGTTGCAGTGCATGCGGCAGCGTATCCGATGGATCACCCCTACAGCTATCTTTTGCCGCCGGCGCTCTACCGCAGGCATCTGGAGGGCTGCAGGGTCGTGGTGCCGTTCGGGAGATCCAACCATGGCAAGGCCGGGCTGGTACTGAACGTATCGCCCGCTGACACAGAGGACATCAAGGGTCTGAAAAGCATCCTGTCGGTGGCAGATGATGTCCCGGTGCTGAATGAGGAGCAGATGCTGCTGCTCCACTGGCTCCGGGAAAACGCATTCTGCAGCTATTACGATGCGATCCGGACGCTGCTTCCCTCTGCACTGCAGCTCCAGGTACAGGAGCATTATGAGCTGACCGAAGGCGGAAACACAGAGGCGCTGGGTGCTGAGGCACGGGCGCTTCTGGATTTTCTGCGGCATGCACGCTCCCGGAAGGAATTCGATGCGCTCCTGGATGCGCAGGCAACGCCCGACAAGGTGAAGGCCCGCACAGAGCTTCTCGAAGCCGGGATCATTGCCCGCACAGCCGATGTGAGGGAACGTGTGAAGGCAAAGCCCGTGCGTATGGTTCGCCTCTCCTCCGATGCGGAGAATCTGACGCATTCGCTCACGGTCAAGCAGCAGCAGGCGGTCAATGCCCTGCAGGAATTCGGGACGCTGGCGGAGAAGGAGCTCTGCTATATCTGCGGCGTTTCGGCCAATGTGACCGCCAATCTCGCCAAGCGCGGCATTATTGAGCGCTATGACGAGGAGGCTGCTCCGGAGGAAGCTGCACCGGAGGAAGCACCGCCGCCGCTGACACTCTCAGAGGAGCAGCAGGCGGTCTTTGACCGGGTCGCACCGTATATCGAGCAGAAGGAAGCAAAATGCTTTCTGCTGCGGGGCGTGACAGGCAGCGGCAAGACTTCTGTATTTGAAGCGCTGATCGGGCATACGCTGCAGCTCGGACGCTCCGTGCTGCTGCTGCTGCCGGAGATCGGCCTGACGCCGCAGACGGTGCGGCGGTTCCGTGCGAGATTCGGCAGCCGTGTGGCAGTTGTCCACAGCGGCCTGTCGCTCCGGGAGCGCAAAAGCTCCTATGAGCGTGCCAGAAACGGTGAGGCGGATCTCATCATCGGCACCAGAAGCGCCGTTTTTTCCCCGCTGCAGAACCTCGGCCTGATCATCATGGACGAGGAGGGCGAACGCTCCTATAAATCGGACGCAGCTCCCCGCTATGATACGATCCAGGTCGCCAGACAGCGCTGCAAATACCACGGCGCCGTGCTGCTCCCGGCATCGGCAACGCCGACGCTGGAAAGCTATTATTACGCAAAGAAGGGCATTTATGAGCTCCTCGAAATGAAGCACCGCTACAGCAGCTCACCCCTTCCCGAAGTGGAAACGGTGGACATGACCATCGAGCGGATGCAGGGCAATGACTCGGAATTCAGCCGTTCCCTGCAGGATGCACTGCAGGAAAACCTGAGCCGCGGCGAGCAGAGCATTTTGCTGCTCAACCGGCGGGGCTATCACACGATCATCAGCTGCTGCACCTGCAATCAGCCGGTGTACTGCGATCATTGCTCCGTGCCGATGACGTTCCACAAGCCGGACGGCAACCTGCACTGCCACTACTGCGGCAGCATCCGGAAAATGCCGGAGAAATGTCCTGCATGCGGCAGCGAGCATCTGCGGCGGATGGGCTTCGGTACGCAGCGGCTTGAGGATGAGCTTGCCGTGCGCTTTCCGGATGCACGGATCCTGCGCATGGATGCGGATACCACAGGTTCCCGCCATGCCTATGAGCAGGGCTTCGAGGCCTTCCGGAAGGGTGAGTATGACATCATGCTCGGCACGCAGATGATCGGCAAGGGACTTGATTTCCCGAATGTGACGCTCGTTGGTGTGATGAGCGTGGACAGGGCGCTGTTTGCCGGCGATTACCGGAGCTATGAGCGCACCTTTTCGCTCATTACGCAGGTCGTTGGGCGGGGCGGCCGGGGCAGCAAGCCCGGACGTGCCATCCTGCAGACCTTCCTGCCGGAGCATTATGTGCTGCGGCTTGCGGCAGCGCAGGATTACGAGGGCTTTGCACGGGAGGAATTTGCGATCCGCCGATCGCTCCTGTTCCCGCCGTTCTGTGACATCTGCGTGATCGGCTTTTCGGCGGAGAGCCTGCCGGAGGTGCAGAAGGGTGCAGCCTGCTTTGTCGAGCGCATGAAGGAGCAGCTTTCCATGCAGCAGGAAAAACTCCCGCTGCGGGTACTCGGGCCGGTTCCGTTCACTTATAATAAGATCGGCGGGAAATACCGCTACCGGATCATCATCAAATGCAAGAATACCCAGGAATTCCGTGCGTTTCTGCGTGATACCATGCGCAGTGCCGGAAGCTGCCGGGAGCTTGCCAAGGTGCATTTTTATGCGGATATGAACGGAAGCATCGGCGTATGACCGAACGATACAGAGAGACCAAGGATGGAGGAAAATCATGGCTATCAGAAGGATCGTAACAAAGGAGGATCCGGTGCTGCATTCACCCTGCAGACCGGTCGAGAAATTCGATGAGAAGCTGTTCCAGCTCCTCGATGATATGGCAGAGACGCTTTACAAAGCACAGGGGCTCGGCCTTGCGGCACCGCAGGTCGGCATCCGCCGGCGCATCGCTGTGATCGACATCCAGGACGGCAGCGGCCTGATCGAGCTGATCAATCCGGTTGTGCTGAAAACCGCCGGAAAGCAGCGGGATGTGGAGGGCTGTCTCTCCTGCCCGGATCAGTGGGGCTATGTGACCCGTCCGAACAAGGCAGTCGTCCGTGCGCAGGACAGAAACGGGAATTTCTATGAGCTGAAGCTCGAGGGGCTCGGCGCAAGATGTGCGCTGCACGAGATCGACCATCTCGATGGCAAGCTGTTCCTCGATCTGGTGGATGAATTCGTGGATCCGTCTGAGCTGGAGGAGGCAGAAGCGTGAAGATCGTATTCATGGGAACGCCGGATTTTGCAGTCCCGGTGCTGGAAGCACTTTCGTCCCGGCATGATGTGCAGGCAGTGTTCACACAGCCCGACAAGCCCAACGGCCGCAAGATGAAGCTGGTGCCGTCGCCGGTCAAGAAAACGGCCATCCAGCATGGCATTGACGTTTATCAGCCGGCTTCCCTGCGCAGGGGAGAGGATGCGGACAGCGCTCTTGCCACACTGCAAAGGCTTGCACCGGACTGCATCGTTGTGGCGGCTTACGGCCAGATCCTG
>CAMNDR010000167.1 GCA_946535685.1 uncultured Clostridia bacterium
GAGCCGGTCAGAGCTGTTGTCAGGAAGGGCGAGCCGGTCAGTCTGCCCGAGCATGTGACGGCGACCTATACCGACGGCAGCACGGCGGAATTCCCCGTGACATGGGATGCAGTTGACACCGCTTCACCCGGCATCTAAGAGGTAAGCGGAAAGCTGCGGAGCAGTGCAAATACCTATGCATCGCCCTTTATTCAGGAGCGCGCTGATCCCTATGTCGTGGACGGTGAGGATGGCTATTATTATTTCACAGCCTCCTATCCCGCCTACGGAAACGTCAACAAGGGCTATGACCGGATCATTCTCCGGCGGAGTGAGACCGTTGCAGGCCTTGCCTCTGCTGAGGAAAAGATCATCTGGAGCGCTCACCCGAGCGGCATCCTTGCCAAGCACATCTGGGCGCCGGAGATGCACAGGATCGGCGGGAGCTGGTACATGTTCTTTGCAGCGGGCGCCAGCGACAATGTCTGGGCGATCCGGCCGTATGTTCTCAAATGTGACGGCGACCCGTACACGGGAAGCTGGACGGAGCTCGGCCAGATGCAGGCATCGAACGGCGATACGGAGTCCTTCAGGGGCTTTTCGCTGGATATGACATATTTCTCGCACAATGGGAAGCATTATGTCATCTGGGCGGAGATCAAGGGCGATTCTTCGCTGTTTATGGCGGAGATCGACCCGGCAGCGCCGAATAAGCTGATCTCAAAGCCGATTTTGCTCACTAAGCCCGAATATGCGTGGGAGCTGGTCAATAACCGGGTCAATGAAGGTCCTGCAGTCCTGCAGGTGAACGGGAAGGTCTATGTGTTCTTCTCGGCATCCGGCACCGGCTCGGAGTACTGCGTCGGCAGACTTGAAGCGGATGACAATGCGGATCTGATGGACGTGAAGAGCTGGAACAAGCTCGATCATCCGGTGCTCTCGACCGGGAATCTCCAGGGTGATTCCGGCCCCGGCCACAACAGCTTTGTGACCGATGAGCACGGCGATCTGCTGATCGTTTACCACGCACGTCCCTCGACCCATGCTTATCAGGCATGCGGGACATATCACAAGGATCCCCTCTACGATCCCTGCCGGCATACCCATATCCGGCGGGTGCTGTTCGATGCAGACGGTGCGCCGGTCATCAATCTGAGTGCCGCTGCAGAGCTGCAGAGCGATACGGTGACAGCGACTGTCATCGTGCAATAAAACGGATGCACCTCCGGGGAGACCGGGGGTGCATCTGTCTGCAAGCCTGCAGATCCTGACGAAACAGAAACAGACTTGACAGAACTTAGATTCTGCTGTATAATAAATATGAAATTCAATTGCATCATATTCCCTGCATGCGTCATGCGGGGCGGTCACAGTCTGCCGATGATGCCCTGGCCGGGGGAGGGATCCAGTCATGAAAAGAATCATATTTGCTGCCCTGCTGATGCTGAGCTTGTCAGGCTGCAGTCATGCGTCTCAAAGTGTGCCGGAGCCGACCGCAGTGCCGGAGCCGCCCGCCATTGTCACGGAAGCGGTGACGGAGATGCTGACCGATCCGCCGACGGAACCGTCATCCGAACCGCCGACTGAACCGACAGCGGAATGTGAACCGGAGACCACGGAAACCAGCGAAGCAGAGACGCTTCCTGAGCCATCCGTGCCGTCGGCGGAAGGATTTTCACTTGCGCAAGTGCCCGCATACAGCGGCATACCGTATGCGGAGATCAACGGAAATACGCCGTTTTTTACAGAGCATCCCACGGAGGTCTTTGAGCTTTACAGCCCGCTCGATGAGCTTGGCCGGTGCGGGACGGCTTATGCGAACATCTGTGAGGAGCTGATGCCGACAGAGGAACGGGGCGAGATCGGCATGATCAGGCCCTCCGGGTGGCATACGGCAAATTACAGCGGAATTCTTGAGGATACCTATCTCTATAACCGCTGTCATCTGATCGGGTTTCAGCTTGCCGGAGAAAATGACAATGAGCGCAATCTCATCACCGGTACCCGCTACATGAATGTTGAGGGAATGGAGCCGTTTGAGTGTAAGGTCGCAGGCTTCGTGAAGTCCTATCATGCACATGTGCTGTACCGTGTCACACCGGTGTTTGCAGGCGAGGAACTCGTGGCGAGAGGCGTGCTGATGGAGGCCTATGCGGCGGACGGCCCCGGGCTTTCGTTCTGCGTATTCTGCTACAACGTGCAGCCGGGGATTGAGATCGAATACGCCACAGGGGAGAGCCGCAGCCTGATCGTTCCGACTGAGACGCTGCCGCCCGAAACAGCGCCTGCTGAAACTGAGACTCGTCATAAACCCGAAACATCGGAAAGCGTGACGCCTGTGTTCAGCGAGGACGTGACCTATGTTTTTAACACAAAATCTATGAAATTTCACTATCCTTCCTGCCTGAGTGTGCCGGATATTGCCGAGTATAACCGGTATGCCTTCACCGGTACAAGGGAGGAAGCGATCAAAGCAGGCTATCAGCCGTGCAAACGGTGCAACCCATAGGAATGGCTGCATCAGCGATTTCATCATGCGGAGAATCTGGAGGTGTCTATGCTACAGAGGATCGTGCTGCAGGATCTTGATGATCCGGCACTGGAGGTCTACCGTCTGCCGGAGGTGCAGCTCAGACGGTACTATGAGCCGGAACAGGGGCTGTTCATAGCGGAAAGCCCCAAGGTGATCGGCCGGGCGCTCGATGCAGGCTATGAGCCGGTATCCATGCTCATCGGCAAAGAAGATAACGAGACCGCAGCTTTGCTCGAACGCTGTGAAGGAATACCGGTTTATACAGCCGAAGAGGCGCTTCTGACACAGCTTACGGGATTTCATCTGACACGGGGCGCTCTATGTGCCATGCGCCGGAAAGCGCTCCCGGATGCTGAGACACTCTGCGCCGGAAAGCACCGGATCGCCGTGCTGGAGAATGTCGTCAACCCGACCAATGTCGGGGCGATCCTGCGGTCAGCAGCGGCCATGCAGATGGAGGCAGTGCTGCTGACTCCCGGCTGCAGCGATCCGCTTTACCGAAGAGCGGCGAGAGTGAGCATGGGCACCGTATTTCAGATCCCCTGGACATATCTGCCGTCGGACGGCGGAGCGGATATCAGTCTGCTGCACCGGATGGGCTTTGCTGCAGCAGCATTAGCCCTCCGGGAGGATGCTGTCAGCATTGCAGATGTGTCTCTTCGGCAGGAGACGCATCTGGCGGTGATCCTCGGTACAGAAGGGACAGGGCTCTGTGAGGCGACCATCCAGGCGGCAGACTATACCGTCATCATTCCGATGGCAGAGGGTGTGGATTCCTTAAACGTGGCCGCAGCCAGTGCTGTCGCTTTCTGGGAGCTTGGACAGAAGGAACAGTCATAACGCACGCAACCCCCTCCTGCAGCAGGAGGGGGTTGCAGTCTGTCAATCCATACTCATACGGACATTGGCGCCGCTGTAATTGCCGCCGCGCTCGGAGGGCTGAACGATGACAGTGACAGGGCACTGAGGGCTCCATTCAAAGGAATAGGATTCGCCGGAGGACTGGCCGATAAAGGTTTTCCAGTTGACATCCGCTGTGATGTTCGGATCGCAGGGACCATTTCCGATCCAGCAGACTACCGCATCCGGATCAGCGGAAAGCGATGTGCCTGTTCCGATGTTGCTCAGCACGAGCGGATTGCCGTCACAGATCACTGCAACATACGCATTTGCGCCGTTTCCTGTCAGAGTTGTGGTACACAGACCCTTCTGGGAGAACATGCCGACACCGATGAAGCGCACACTGTACTTGCAATCGCTTGAAAATGCCAGCAGATTTTCAGATTCGACGGAGATCATCTCGCCGTAATCGAGCTGATACACGACCACATGCTGTCCCATATTGGCATAATAGGTCACGGAATCACCGCTCATAATGACCTTCATCAGTGGGATATTTTCGCCTGTTGCACGCCGCACGAGCGAGCCGAGCAGCGCCTGACCCAAGCCGCCCTCCGGTCCGAGAAGCACCTTCTCGAACTTGTAATTTTTCACGGGGCTCTCACCGGCTATGAATGCGCCGGCCTTGGTATAGATTGTGTCATTGCCCTGGCAGGAGACCTTGAGCGCCAGCTCGTTGGCGG
>CAMNDR010000168.1 GCA_946535685.1 uncultured Clostridia bacterium
TGCTGCATCGGCTTTGCGGGGATCGTGCTGGTCAATCTGCAGGGGCAGGGCGGGGAGCTTTCGCTCAACCTGCTCGGGGACGGCTTTATCTTCCTGTGTACGGTGGCAAGCGGTTTTTCGTCGGTCTTTATGAAGCTCTATTCTGCCGAGGAAGAGCCGTTTCTCCTGAGCGGCTGGCAGTTCACGTTCGGTGGGGCGGTCATGTGGCTGATCGGTGCCTGCTGCGGCGGACATATGGAGATCCGGTCGGCGGAAGGCTGGCTGATCCTGCTGTATCTGGCGTTTGTTTCGGCGGCGGCGTATTCCGTATGGGCGATGCTGCTGCGGCGCAATCCGGTGTCGAGGGTCACGGTCTACGGCTTTCTCAATCCGATGTTCGGCGTTATCATCTCCGGCCTTGTGCTGCATGAGGAGGGCGCTTTTACGCTCATCGGTCTTGGGGCGCTGCTGCTGGTCTGCATCGGGATCGGGACGGTCAATTATACGCCGAAGCATGCAGAAGATGCGGAGAGCCGGAAATCATAGAATTTCCCTGCACGGGGCTTGCAAACTGCCATGAATCGTAGTATAATAGAAGCGAGGGCGGCACAGGAACGAGAACTGCTGCCGTCATGGCAGTCCGCAGAAAAATCAATGGAGGGATGCATCATGAAAAAATCGTTTGACAAGGGCTTTATCACGCCGCATCCGGTGCTCATCATCGGAACCTATGACAGAGACGGCAGGGCCAATGCGATGAATGCGGCATGGGGCGGCCAGATCGGTCATAACCAGATCGCTGTCAGCCTTTCCGGCCATAAATCGACCGTCAACATCAAGCAGAACAAAGAATTCACCATCGCCTTTGCAACGGCAGAGCAGATCGCAGCCTGCGATTTTGTGGGGCTTGTCTCCGGTGAGAAGGTGCCGGACAAGCTGGAGCAGTGCGGCTTCACCGTGACACCGTCCGACAAGGTAAATGCACCGGTGATCGACCAGCTCCCTGTCACGATCGAGTGCAAAGTGCTCGGCATCCAGGAGGAATTCGGGGAAAACAGAGTGGTTGCAGAGATCGTCGGCATGAAGGCGGATGAGGAGGTGCTGACAGACGGAAAGGTCGATCTGGACAAGCTGCATGTTGTGGTCTATGATACGGTCAGCAAATGCTACAGAGCTGTCGGCGGGAGTGTCGGCGGCGCATGGAACGCAGGAAAGAAGTTCCTGTAAGCGGGGATCCGTCCGGCGCTGCATCCCGGTGCATGAAAAAGGCTTGACAATCCGGGGAAAATGTACTATAATGTAATACAGGCGTGTGCCCGTAATCTATGATAAGGAGACTGGATCATGGATAAGAAGGGAATGACCCGTTCGGAATTCGAGAGCTTAAGGGAAGAACTCAGCAAACGCATTGCCGTTGAGCGTCCGCTGATCGCACAGAAGCTCAAGGAAGCCCGTTCCAACGGCGACTTGTCCGAGAATGCCGAGTACGATGAGGCCAGGCGTGAGCAGCGTGATCTCGAGACCCGTATCCAGGAACTGCAGTATACGATCGAACATGCATTATACGATCGACAATAATGTAATACAGGCGTGTGCCCGTAATCTATGATAAGGAGACTGAACCATGGAAAAGAAGAGAATGTCCCGTTCGGGTTATGAAAGCTTAAAGGAAGAACTCAGCAAACTCATTACCGTTGAGCGTCCGCTGATCGCACAGAAGCTCAAGGAAGCCCGTTCCTACGGCGACCTGTCCGAGAATGCCGAGTACGATGAGGCAAAGCGTGAGCAGCGAGATCTCGAGACCCGCATCCAGGAGCTGCAGTATACGATCGACAATGCAGAGGTCGTTGAGGACGACAGCATTTCTTTTGACGAGGTCGGCATCGGCGTTGTCATGACCATCCGCAAGGTCGGCACAGACAAGGCAGAGCAGTTCAAGATCGTCGGCACCAATGAGGTCGATTTCCTCAAGCACCTGATCTCCGATGAGTCCCCGATCGGCAAGGCGGCTCTGAAGAAAAAGGTGGGCGATACCTTCATCGTGGAAGCGCCTGCCGGCGAGGTCAGCTATGAGGTGCTTGCCATCTCCAAGGAGATGGATCACGAGGTTTAAGCACCATGCTGCACAGGAAGCCCGCGCTGCAGACGGATTATACAGGCCGCTGCGGCAATTGCCATGCTTATATCGGAGATGCAGGATTCTGCGTCTACTGCGGTACAAAGGCGGGCGAGGGCGCATTCCGGCCGTATGAGGAGAACATACAGTGCGTCTATGGGCCTCCGCCTGTGGAGCGGGAATATACCTGCACCGTGTGCGGGCATGTGTGGACGGACTGTGCCATGATCGACAGGGTGCGGTTCTGCCCGGAATGCGGCGGACCGGTGACAATGACAGTGCTCGGGAATCCCTGGAGAAACGATCAGATCCAGCCGGTCATCAGCCCTGCTGTGATGGAGAATTTCAAAGCAGGAAATACGATAACATTTGGAAAGGTGAATCAGAATGCAGGAGGATCAGAAGACAAATCAGACCCAGGAAGCACAGGAGACGGTGGACACGACGGATTACCGTCAGATCCGGCTTGACAAGCTCAATGCCATGAAGGCGGAGGGCGTGGATCCGTTCACGCTCACGAGCTTTCCGGTAAACTATAAAAATGCCGATCTTCGTGTCTTTTATGAGGCTGAGGAGAAGAAGGTGCTTGCAGAGGCAGGCGAGGACGAGGACAAGATCGCTGCCGGCATGGCAAAGATCGCTGAGAATTCCGTCCGCATTGCCGGCCGTATCATGAGCTGGCGCAGAATGGGCAAGGCACACTTCATCGACGTGCGTGATGGCTCCGACCGGATGCAGGTCTATGTCCGCATGAACGACATCGGCAAGGAGGCCTTCGAGGCATTCCGCAAGTGGGATATCGGCGATATCATCGGCATCGAGGGCTTTGTGTTCCGCACGAAGATGGGCGAGATCTCCGTCCATGCCAAGAGCGTGACGCTGCTGTCCAAGTCGCTGCTGCCGCTGCCGGAGAAGTGGCATGGTCTGAAGGATCAGGACACCCGCTACCGCCAGCGCTATCTGGATCTGATCTGCAATCCGGGCGTAAAGGATACGTTCGTAAAGCGCAGCCAGATCATGCGGGAGATCCGTGCGTATCTGGACGGCATGGGCTATATCGAGGTGGATACCCCGGTGCTGCTCCCGATCGAGATCGGTGCTTCTGCACGGCCGTTCGTGACACATCACAACACGCTGAACATGGACATGTATCTGCGCATCGAGACGGAGCTGAACCTCAAGCGCCTGATCGTGGGCGGCTTTGACCGTGTGTATGAAGTCGGCCGGATCTTCCGGAATGAGGGCATGGATCCCTCTCACAACCCGGAATTCACCTCTGTGGAGATGTACCAGGCTTACACGGATTACATCGGCATGATGGATCTGATCGAGAACATGTACCGCACGATCACGCTGAACGTCTGCGGCACGGATACTGTGACCTATCAGGGCACAGAGATCGCCATCGGCAAGCCGTGGGAGCGTCTGACGATGGTCGAGGCTGTCAAGAAGTACGCCGGTGTGGACTATAACGACTGGGCAACGGATGAGGACGCAAGAGCCTGCGCCAGGGAGAAGGGCGTTGAGGTCGAGGAAGGCAAGGATGCCACAAAGGGTCATGTGCTGATCGCATTCTTCGATGCATTTGTTGAGGAGAAGCTCATCCAGCCGACCATTATCTATGATTATCCGGTGGAGAATTCTCCGCTTGCCAAGAGAAAGCCCAATGATCCGGCATTTACGGAGCGTTTTGAATACTTCATGTATGCCCGTGAAATGGGTAATGCCTTCTCGGAGCTGAACGATCCGATCGACCAGAGAGAGCGCTTTGAGCGCCAGGTCGCAGCAAAGCGTGCGCAGGGCAATATGAACTGCCAGGTGGACGACGATTATGTAACGGCACTGGAGTATGGCCTGCCTCCGACAGGCGGCCTGGGCTTCGGTGTGGACAGACTTGTGATGCTGCTGACAGACAGCCCGTCCATCCGTGATGTGCTGCTCTTCCCGACCATGAAGCCAATTCCGTCAGAAATGGCGTAATTCCGGGATTTTCTCAAC
>CAMNDR010000169.1 GCA_946535685.1 uncultured Clostridia bacterium
ATCAATGCCCAGAGACTCCTGGATATGCGCACGCATTGCCTCTGTCCACGGCTCTGCGCCGAAGAGACCTGCGCGCAGCTTGATGTCCTTGCCGGGCACAAGGCCTGCGTTCCGGATGGATTCGCCGAGATACGCCGCATAGGACGGTGTGCAGCAGAGGATCGTTGTACCGAGCTCCTGCATCATCATGAGCTGGCGCTGCGTATTGCCGGAGGACATCGGGATGACCATCGCACCGACACGGGTCGCACCCTGATGCGCACCGAGACCGCCGGTGAACAGGCCGTAGCCGTAGCAGACCTGTACCACATCCTCCTTGCCGGCGCCGATGGATGTCATGGCACGGGCGACCATCTCTGTCCAGACCTCGATATCGCCCTCGGTATAGCCGGAAACAATGGGCTTTCCGGTGGTGCCGGACGATCCCTGGATGCGGACAATTTCCTCATTCGGCACGGCAAACAGGCCGAAGGGGAAGGTATCCCGCAGGTCGGTCTTTTCCATGAACGGGAGCTTGACGATATCGTCGATCGTCTCAATGTCCTCTGGCTTGACACCCTTGGCATCCATGCGCTCCCGGTAGAAGGCAACGTTGTCGTACTCGTGCTGTACAGTTTCACGGAGCCGCTCGCCCTGCAGTTTACGTCTTTCTGCCGGATCCATGCACTCCATTTCCGGATTCCATATGGTTGATGTTGACATGTAAAAAACTCCTTTGTCCGCTTTTCAGCGGTTTATATAATAGTATGCTGTTCAAATTATAGCACATCCGGGGCATCTATGTCAAGAGAAAGACAAAAAGAACACATAAAATCAAGTCAGTCCGGCCTCGGAACAGGATTGATATTCATCGTATACAATATCCCACAAGAAAAAGCCTGCGGTGGACTGCCCAAAAACACCCGGCTGCTGTGCTGTATTTTGCACAATCGGAATATTGACAAGTTCTCCACAATCTGGTATAATAGAAATTGCCCGGAATTTCCGGAATTTCACATGGTATCCACCAGCTTTCAACAGGACTTTCAACACTTTGGGAGGTGTCCGGTTTGGGTTCCTGTTCCACTCGTTATCCGATCTTGCTGCTGCACGGGATGAATTTCGGTGACCGTCTGCCGCTGCACCGCTACTGGGGACGCATCCCCGAAGAGCTGCGCCAGCGCGGCGCTGTGATCTACACCAGCACCCATGACGGCAATGCCACCATCCAGGAGAACGCCCTGAACCTTGTACCGCTCATCCGGCGCATTCTCCGGGAAACAGGTGCGGAAAAGGTCAACATCATCGCCCATTCCAAGGGCGGCCTTGAAGCACGCTACCTGATCTCGACGCTCGGGGAAGCGAAGCATATCGCCTCAGTCACCACCCTCGGCACGCCGCACAACGGCTCGCCGACGGTAGATGCACTGCTGGAGAAATATCCTGAGCAGATCAAAAAGGGAAGCCGCATCTTCGACAAGCTCCGCCGGATCGCCGGTGACCGTCATCCGCAGACGCTTGAAGTCATCCGGCAGCTTACCACGGATTATATGAAGAAATTCAACATCCTCAACCAGGATGTCCACGGCGTTTTCTGCCAGAGCTATGCCTTTCTGATGTCGCACTGGTACAACGACGTGTTCCTGAGCCTGCCCTACCGGATCGTGGATCGCTATGAAGGCAGGAATGACGGCCTTGTATCGCCAAAAAGTGCCCGCTGGAAGAATTTCCGGGGCACGCTCAAGGGGCTTTCCCATGCCAAAGCCATCGACTTCCTGCATACGGAAAACATGGCTGGTGCTGAATCGGATTCCCGGTTCATGGCGCTGGCACAGATCTACATCCAGATCATCGAGGATCTCAAGGTACGGGGGCTGTGATATGCTGCAGAAACTCATTCCCGGACTTGCCGGATTCTACCTGCTGATGAGCGTGATCGCCTTTTTCAGCTATGGTAGAGACAAGCGTCTTGCCAAAGAACAAAAATGGCGCACGCCCGAAAAGGTGCTCCTGCTGCTCGGCTTTCTCGGCGGCGGCTTCGGCGCTGTTGCCGGCATGCAGGTGTTTCGCCACAAAACCAGGCACTGGTACTTCTGGGCGGTCAATATCGCCGGGCTTGTCTGGCAGATCGGGCTGCTGATCGTGCTGGTGCTGATCGACCAGGGGATCCTGGCAAGATAAAATAGGAGGCTGCTATGAAACTCAATTTTGACTATCCGCTGATCCAGAGGATCCGGGAGGAGGAAACCTTCCGCACACCCAGATACCTCATTCTCAAGGTGCTGATCTTTGTCGCCGTATTTTTTGCGGTTTCCATTGCGGAGAGCATCGGCATGATCTTCCTGTTTATCCCGAAGCTGATGGAATGGGCAACGGGAGTGATGGAGCAGAACGGCGGCCAGATCTCCTCGGAGGCGATGATGGAAAAGCTCAATACGCTGCTGCTGGATCCGCAGTACACCCACATCATGCTGTTCTCCACCGCACTCGGCACGCTCGTGACGCTCTTCTTCTGCAGAGTGATCGAGGGAAGGCGCTTCCGGACAATGGGATTCATCAAAAAGGGCTGTGTTGTGCAGTATCTGATCGGTATAGCAGCCGGCTTTGTCATGTTCAGCCTGATCGTGCTGCTCGCATACCTGATGGGCGGTCTGACGTGGAACGGCTTCAAGGGCGGTGCATTCGGCAGCATTGCACTCGTGTTCTTCGGCTTCTTCCTGCAGGGCATGAGTGAGGAGGTCATCTGCCGCGGCTACATCATGACCACGATCCTGCGCCACCAGAATGTGTGGTGGGCAGTCGGCGTGAACAGCGTGCTGTTTGCACTTGCTCACAATTCCAATGCTGGCTTCTCGGTCATGGCGTTCATCAATCTGATCCTCTATGCAGTGATGATCTCGCTGTATGTGCTGCGCACGGACAATCTCTGGGGTGCCTGTGCGATCCACAGCATCTGGAACTTTGTACAGGGTAATTTCTATGGTCTGCCTGTCAGCGGCATCGACTCCGGCGCAACCGTGTTCTCCATGTCACTCAAGGAGGTAAGTCCCCTGCTCAACGGCGGCGCCTTCGGCCTGGAAGCGAGCATTGCCACAACGATCGTCATGCTCGCAGCCATTGCCGTGCTGATTCTGATCCCCCGCAAGCAGGAAGCTGCCAAGGAAGAGCAGGCCGCATGAAAACCGCACTGATCACCGGTGCCAGCGGCGGCATCGGCAGTGCCATCGCAGCGGCACTTGCAAAGGACGGCTATCTGCCGGTTCTGCATTTCAACAGCGCAGACGGCATGCAGGAGCGTGCCGCCGCACTCGGCGGGATCGCCGTGCAGGCTGATCTTGCGGATCCTGCGCAGATCGGCCGCATGGCTGAGGAGATCCTCCGGCAGACAGGGCGTGTGGATGTGCTGGTGAACAATGCCGGGATCTCACTTTCCGGCCTGCTCACGGACATTTCCGCACAGGACAGGCGGCGCCTGTTCGATATCAATGTGCTCGGTGCGATCGAATGCACCCGGGCGCTGCTCCCGCAGATGATCCACCGGAAAGCCGGCTGCATCCTGAACATCAGCTCGATGTGGGGGCAGGTCGGTGCTTCCTGTGAAGTGGATTATTCGGCGGCAAAGGCGGCACTGATCGGCTTTACGAAGGCACTTGCACAGGAGGTCGCTCCCTCCGGCATCCGTGTGAACTGCATTGCACCCGGCGTGATCCGCACGGCGATGCTCGATTGCTATGACGAGGAGACGCTTGGGAGCCTTGCGGAGGAAACACCGCTCGGAAGACTCGGCACGCCGGAGGATATTGCCCATGCTGCGGCATTTCTCTGCAGCGAACAGGCAGATTTCATCACCGGACAGGTACTCGGGGTGAACGGCGGATTTGTGATATAAAAACAACGCACAAGGCGCTTGCCTTGTGCGTTGCTATCTTTTATGCCTGCTTCTCGTAGCAGGTGAAGATCTCGTCCACAGCCTTCTCGTCCTTGACCTTCGTGAACCTGCTCACGATCGGGCAGAGGATCAGGCCGAACAGCATGCAGAATGCACCGGCATTCAGCGGA
>CAMNDR010000170.1 GCA_946535685.1 uncultured Clostridia bacterium
GACGGCATGGTTCACATTTCCGAGCTGAGCTGGAACCGCATCAAGCATCCGTCCCAGGTGGTATCTGTCGGCGACATGCTGAAGGTATACATCAAGGATCTCGACCGGGAGAACGACCGTATCTCCCTGGGCTATAAGAGAGCCGAGGACAATCCGTGGGAGAAGTTCCTGAGCAATTACAGCGTCGGCGACGTTGTGGATGCCAAGATCGTTTCGATCACTTCTTTCGGTGCATTTGCACAGATCATCGACGGTGTAGACGGCCTGATCCACATTTCTCAGCTCGCTGACCGCCGTGTAGAGAACGTCAAGGATGTTGTATCCGTTGGCGATGAAGTAACCGTAAAGATCACCAACATCGACGAGGACAGCAAGCGCATCTCTCTCTCCATGAGAGCAGCGATGGAAGACGGCGACGCTGACTTCGACGAAGAGGATGACGAGGACTGATTTCTGGTATCACAAAAGCGCTCCCTGTGAAGGGGGCGCTTTTTTATGCCCTTCTGTAATAGCCGAAAAAGCCCTCCTTTTTGCACAAAGGAGGGCAAATTTCTGATCATGACCCCGTTCCGCTGTACTTCATCGCTCCGTACATCCAGATCTTGTAGCTCAGGAAGAAGAACACAAGCCCGACGACCGGGGAGAGCCACGAGAGCAGCGGCACTTCATCCGGATGCAAAATCACAAGGCTCGGATAGTAGGCGATGAAGGCGATGGGCATGAGAAATGTGAAAATAAAGCGGAATACCGGGCTGAAGATCGTGATCGGGTACTTGGCATAATCCTTGAAGCGGAACACGAAATCCAGCACATAGAACGAATTCTGGATCCAGAAGCAGGTCGCTGCAGCGGCATTCTGCAGGGCGATCATGATGAGCGATGCCGTGATGAGGAACACGATCATTTTCACGATCATCAGCGCCGTCACCGGAAGTCCGAGCTTTGCCCATGCATAGACAAGCGTTCCGATGCCAAAGGCGAGCTGTCCGAGCCCCTTGATGTCAAAGACCTCCGACTGGTAATAGAAAAACAGATTGATCGGGCGGAAGCAGTACTTGATGAAATCTCCCGAATAGACATACATCCGCAGGCTCCAGTTGTTATCAAACAGGCACTGCACCGGCGTGAGGGAGACAAGGGAAAAGCCGTACAGGAACAGCATCTCGTAATAGCTCCAGCCGTCCACCGACGGGAAGTTCTGGAACACGATCCAGAAGCTGACAAATCCGGCGATGTTCGTGCAGATCATGCCGAGCGTAGAGATGATGAAATCCGCCCGGTAGCTCATTTTGCTCTTGATGTCCTGCACCAGGATCCTTGCATAGATCCGGAGATAGAATCCCAATCCTCGTTTCATGGCTCAGCCTCCGTTCACAGTGATCTGGCGGAGCGATACCCGCCAGAAGAGCTTGCCCAGCAGCAGCATGACGATGACCCAGAGAAGCTGTGTTCCCAGCGTTGTCAGGATCGCCAAGGGCTCCGGATTCTTGTTCAGCAGCAGTGTCAGCGGTGCATTATAGATGGACTGGAACGGCAGATACTGCACGACTGTTTTCAGCGGCTCCGGGAAGAATGCCAGCGGCACCGTTGCGCCCGACAGCAGCAGAATGACCACCTGCTTCATGATGTTGATGCCCCAGATGGATTCCGTATAGAGACAGACTGTCCCGACCAGAAAGTCGATGCTGTAGTTGATCGAAACCGCCATCACGACCGAGATCATGAACCAGACAAGATTCAGTCCGAGCGGCACGGCACCCTGCGTCACAGCCGTGACCACGATGAACGTCGGGAGGAACGTGGTCAGGAACTGCACCACAAATCCGCCGGAATACGACCAGAACAGGTACTTCCGGTATTCCATCGGCCGCAGGAGATCCAGCACGATCTTGCCGGACTGGATGCTCCGTCCCATTTCCCAGACCGTGTACATCTCCATGAAGCCGTTGAGCGCTGTGGCCAGCACCAGATAGATCAGCGTGTCATAGAACGTCATGCCGCCGATCGGCTCGTTGTTCACCGAGGCGAAGATCGCCTTCCACAGAAAATAGGTCACGATCAGGTAAAGCAGATTGCCAATGACCATCACCACGGTGGAAAGCCGGAACTGCAGCGCTTCAATGATACCGGCACGGGTGAATGTGAGGTATTTTTTCAGTTTCACTGCACGCCCTCCTCGTAGATCTTCTTGATGACCTCCTCGGTGGAGATTTCTTCGAGCTGCATATCACGGATGACGTGCGTATGCTGGAGCTGACCGAGCACATCGAGCACCTTCTGTTTCTCCTCATCGACAAGGATGGAGATCCATTCCTCGTCGGCAGAGACACGGAAGTCCGGGAGCTCCTTGGCGATCGCTTCCGCAGCTTGGGAAAGTGCCTCCTCCGGCCGGATCTTGAGCGTCCGGTAGGAGCCGAAAAATCCTTTCAGATGCTCAATATCATTGTCATACAGCATCTTGCCCTTGTCAATAATGACGATCCGCCGGCACAGCGCATCCACATCGCCCATGTCGTGCGTGGTCAGGATGACCGTGGTGTGCTTCTCCTGGTTGAGTGCATGGATGAGCGTGCGGATCTTCGCCTTCATCGACACATCCAGACCGATGGTCGGTTCATCCAGAAAGACGATCTTCGGATTGTGGAGAAATGCCGCTAAAATATCGCTCAGCGTGCGCTGTCCGAGTGACATCTGGCGCACAGGCTTGTGCAGCAGCGGCTCAATGTCCACGAGGGACTGATAAAACCGCAGCATTTCGTCATATTCGGCATCCGGGATCTGGTAGATATCCTTGAGCAGCCGGAAGGATTCGATCAGCGGCAGCGCCCACCAGAGCTGCGACCGCTGCCCGAAGACAACGCCGATCTCCTGCGCCAGCTTTGTCCGGCTGCGGCAGGGGACAACGCCGCCGACAGTGATCCCGCCGGAGGTCGGTTCCAGGACACCGGTCATCATCTTGATGGTGGTGGATTTTCCGGCGCCGTTCGGCCCGAGATAGCCGACGATCTCGCCCTGCTCAATGGTCATGGAGATGCCGTCCACGGCACGGACGGTCTTGTAATCCCGGGAGAACAGATCCTTGATGCTGCCCTTGAGTCCCTCGTGGCGGTTGAGTACCTTGAATTCTTTTATCACATTTTTGAGTTCGATAACGTTTGACATGATGGATACCTCACTTCTGAGTCTGATACCGGCTCTGCAGCGGCAAGTTACAGTGCCGGTTTTTTTACATTGTCATAATCAAAATAATACTGCATTGCCAGATCATCGTTACCTACCATCTGCAGCATCCCGCCGGTTTCCCAGCGCAGGATCTCCTCCCAGAGATAGATATCGTTTTCAACGGCACAGGAGCAGTTGGAGATCACATGGATCTCGGGGGTCTGCTTTTCGGAAGCCGACCGCATGAATGCAGATTCAAACAGCAGCGAGCCCCATGCAATATGATAATTGCTGCTGATGAGTACGACGGAATCGACCTGCGGATAATCCCGGAGCAGGATGTCGTAGGAATTGCTTGCATTTTCAGCTGTTGTACGGGATTTGTCCTCGACAATGAGCCGGCTTTCGTCAAGGCCGTGCTCAAGCATCCAGACCCCCATGAGCCCGCCTTCGGTCACATCAGGATTATTCTTGGCCGTGCCGCCGCCGGTACACAGCACATAGGCATTCGGATACTGCTCGGCGCAGTGGAGCGCAACAGTCAGCCGGGAGACAAGCTCATCCTGCATCGTGCCGTCATCGTTCAGCTCAAAGCCCAGCACGGCAAGCACGAGGTTGTTCCCATCGGGCAGATCATCAGGCAGCGTGTCCACGTTGACCTGCAGCTCCTCATTGGCGTAATCCCAGTAGGACATGATATCCGTCCAGAGCTTTCCCTGCCGGCTGTCCTGTTCATTCAGTTCGGTGAGCAGCTCACTGACCTTGCCATCGGCTTCATGGCCATAGCAGCCGTGGTAGGTGATGATGTCCTCGATGATCTCATTGGCCGGACGGGGGGCTGGCTTGCTGCATCCTGTGATGCAGAGCAGCA
>CAMNDR010000171.1 GCA_946535685.1 uncultured Clostridia bacterium
AGAGCCGCTGCGGGTTCGCTTCGATATCGCCCTCGATCACAACGGTCAGCACGATATTGCGCTGGTTCAGCCGTGCCGAGTTGTAGACGGTACCGTCCAGCGTTCCGGCAGCGGAGGTGTTGATATTCGCCTTCGGTGGTGTCAGTCCGGAAACATGGATCAGGCTGTAGTTGCTGCGGTTGTGCGTCAGTTCAAAGATATCACCCGCCGCATTCTGGATTTTCAGTGTATACATCTCACACCCCCTGCAGCTTGACTGTCTGCAACAGATTCTTGGTCTGCCGCCAGATATCGTACTGGCTCAGCGCTTTCGGGCTGGTGATGTTCTGTGTCAGGGTCACGGTCGTGCCGGCCTGTACAGTACCACCCATGCCACGAACACCGCCTGCAGCCATCTCCTTGGCAAGCATTCCTGCGATCTCCCGCAGACCCTGCTTGTTCCGTTCGAGCGGGATGATCGCTTCCTTGCCGGCTTCGCCGATCTGGGCGACGGTCGCCTTGTCCACGATGCCGCCCTTTGCAAGTCTCGGCAGGCTGATGCTGCCCATCCGTCCGAGGTTCACGCCGGGGATCTGGTTGATCGTGTCGAGCAGACTGTTCACGACAGCCGGGACAAAATTCAGATTGCGCTCCACCGTTGCAAGCACGGAATTGATCGCCGATTTGAATGCACCGCCGACCGCCTGTCCGATCTTCGTGCCAAGGCCTGAGAATATGCCTTTCAGCCGTTCCCAGATGCCGGCGAAGAAGCTGCCGATGTTGGCAAACACGCTCTTGATGCCGTTGTAGGCATCCGTGAACTGCTTCCGGAAAAAGCCGGAGACCTGAGACCATGTCCGGACGATGCCGTCCCAGATCTTCCCGCAGAAGTCGCCGACCGACTGCATGGCCGCTTTGATATCCTCAGCACCGGAGAACCACTGCTCCCAGAACTCGGACAGATCCACGCTCTGCGCACCGGTCAGGACACTCTCTACGAGGCTCATACCGATAGCAGCCCAGTCTGCAGACAGCAGCTCGTTGGTGATACCCTCGATCAGCAGATACAGCAGGCCGATCAGCTCCGGGGTCAGGGTGACAAGCGCCTTGACGAGCGCGGCGATGATCTTGGCACCAGCACTGGAGACAGCACCGATAAATTCCGGGCTCACAAGCAGATGTACAAGCGCCGTGCCGAGCGTGTTGAGCGCTTCGAGCAGGCTTTCCATGCCATCGCCGGCAAGCGCTTCTGCAACTGCAGCGATGATGTCGCCGACTGCTGTGATGATCCCGGCGAGAAACTCGGGGGAAAGCAGTGTGCTGATGATAGTGTCCACCAGAACGGCGATCGACGCAATCAGCGGGTCGAGATTTGTCTGCAGGAAAGCCGCCAGCTTCTGCAGCACCGTAAGCAAAAATGCGGTAAGCTTTGGAAGGGCGCTTGTCGCAGCCGTCAGGATTGCCTGCAGCAGACCTGGAAGCGCATTGAGCGCTGCATCGCCGAGCGCTGTGATGAGCGTCAGACCGATGTCTATAGCACCTGGGATCGCATCCGTCACATAGCCGAGCGCTGTGGTCAGCACATCGGAGATCGCTGCGCCGAGCTTGTCGCCAGCACCTTCCACACCGTTGACGACATCCGTCAGCAGCGGCATAATGCTTTCCGTCACCATCCGCACCAGGTTCCGCAGCGGGCTCTCGACTGCCTCGTAAAGCACTTTTTTGAAATTGTAAAATGCCGAATCGAGCAGTGTCAGATCGCCCTCAAGATTGTCGATCATGGTCGCAGCCATCTCGGCTGCGGCGTCCTTGGAATTGTAGATCGCATCGGTCAGATCGTTGAAATCCTTGTCAGACGAGTTGACGATCGCCAGAAAGCCTGACAGGCCGTTCTTTCCCGCAAGCATGGACGCATACTGTGCCTTCATCGCACCCTCTGCACCATAGGCACGCTCCATCAGGGCTGCCTGCGCTTCTGCAAAATCCTCCTCGGCCATCTCGCCGGATTCCAGAGCGGAATCGAGCCGGTTCAGCTCCCGTTCCAGTTCAGCCTGCGAGATCTTCAGCGTGCCAAAAGAGCCACGGAGCTCCTGCATGATCTCCATGAGCGACTTCATGTTGCCTTCACCGTCATCGAGTGAAATGCCAAGCACCTGCATCGCTTCTGCGGCCTCTTTTGGTTCTGTTGAGAGGCGTGTGAACATGGACCTCAGCGACGTGCCTGCCTGCGTTGCCTTGATGCCGCTGTTTGCCATCAGGCCGGTGGCAATGGCAACATCCTCCATGCTGTAGCCCATCGCACCTGCAAGAGGTGCAGCATACTTGAAGGTCTCGCCCATCATTTCGATGTTCGTGTTGGAATTCGCCATCGCCGCAGCCATGACATCCGCAAGCCGCCCGGCCTCGTTTGCACTCTCCCCGAATGCGGTGAGGCTGTCTGTCACGATGTCCGAAGTCGTTGCAAGCTCACTGCCACCTGCTGCCGCAAGGTTCAGCACGCCGTCAATGCCGCCGAGCATGTCCTGCGCCTTCCAGCCAGCCATGCCCATATAGCTGAATGCATCAGCGATCTGCTGACCGTTGAACTTTGTGGAGGCAGCAAGCGCATCGGCTTTCTGTTCCAGTGCATCCATCTCATCAGCGGTCGCACCGGATACCGCCTGCACCCTGCTCATGGACGTATCAAATGCCATGCCTGTCTCGATCACGCTCTTGGCGAGGTCGCCGAGCTTTTCAATGCACTTTTCGATCACATCTGCCGCAAGGTTGCCGAGCGCCACAGCAAACGCCTGGATGCCTCCGTCAGTTGTCTCCTGCGCTGCCTCTCCGGTCTGCTCTTCCTCTTTCTGGAGATCGTCCAGAGATTGCGAAAAACGGTCAACCTGTCCCTCTGCATTCCGGACAGCGGTGTCCTGACGGACGATCTGCACCCGCAGCTCCTCTGCAGCTCTGGTATTGCGTTCCTGGGCAGCCTGTGCCTGTCCGAGCTGCCTGGCGAGCTTCTTGGCTTCCTCGCTGTCTTCTCCATAGGCATCTGCTGCTTCCCTGTGCTTTCTGGTGAGATCAGTGATGATGCCTTCGCCTTCCGAAAGCTTGCTTTCATATTTTGCAAGTTCACTTTTCAGGGATTCGAGCTTTGCTTTTTCGGCTTCGACGATCTTGGACTGCGCCACGATCTTCTTTGTCAGGCTGTCGGCTGTTTCCTCGCCCTTAACCATGCCGGCAGAGGCATTTTCCAGCTCTGCCCGGTACAGCTTCACCTGCCTGCTTGCCTCCGCAATGTTCCGCTTCAGATCCGAGACATCAATGCGGAATTTCGATGTTACATTTTCACTCATAGCATCACCACCAATCATCGTTATGTGCCGGAGTAAACAGCGTGTCTCCGATCACGAAGCTGCCATCCGGTGGACTTTCTCCGCCGTTAGCTTCCCTGAGCCGTCTTGCTGCATACGCTTCATTGTGCCGCCGCAGATTGCCGCAGAGCAGCACCACATCATGGAACCGCTGCTCCTGCAGAGTGAACGGATCCAGCGCAGGAAATCCGGCGCATAGATTCAGCGTCATGGAAAACAGCGCTTCCTCCAAGGTCTCGGGGGATTCCTCCCCCGCAGTCAGTTTTTTCCCTTGTCCCCCATAAGCGGTGCGATCTCTCCCTTGAAGTAGCGGAAGAGCTGCACTGCGATCTCGATCACGTCGGAGAGCTTGGCGTTCTCCGCTTCATCCGAGGTCAGACCGGGGAACATGTCGATCAGCATTGGCACGACCTGATTCCACGCCGCCATGAGCCGGAAGCCGAGCATCATTGTGTTGCCCGGATCGTATTCATCCGGCTTGATGATTGAAACAGCCGTATTGATCGTCTTTAATTTCACATCAAACTTGTCCGCCGTGTAGGTCTTGACAACCTGTCCGGCATCGTCATAGATATTCAGCTTGTACTGCATGATAGCCTCCTACAAAAAGAGGGGAGCAGAGCGCTCCCCATGGATTCAGGACGGGTCTGCGACCGTCAGTGTGGACGATGCGGACAGATTGCCCGCCGA
>CAMNDR010000172.1 GCA_946535685.1 uncultured Clostridia bacterium
TCGGCATTTCATGCGGCGCTTGACAAGCTGCTGAAAGAGGGCATCATCCTGAAAAAGGGGCAGGCCTATTCCCTGGCGAGCCGGGAGGACTGCTTCCAGGCGGTCGTGACACGGCTTTCCGCCGGGTACGGCTTCATCCGGGATGAGGCGGGGACGGAGCACTTTGTCCCCGGCAAATTCCTGCTCGGTGCGATGCCCGGCGATAAGGTGCTTGCACGGCCGCTGCCCGCGCGGGATGACCGCTCCCCGGAAGCAGAGGTCGCTGCCGTCCTCGAAGCGCAGCAGGAAGTCCGGCTCTCCGGCACCATCGTGCCCACGGAGGAGGGGCTCTGCCTGCTGCCGGATACGATGAACCTCTGTCTGCACATAGAGTATCAGGAAAGCGAGCCCTACGGCATCGGTGACAAGGTGCTCTGCCTGCTGACAAGCCGCGGCGGCCGCCATGCCGATCACCGTGTGAAGGTGCTGCTCAATTACGGCAGCGCCGAAAGCGCCGAAAACTGCATGGCAGCCCGCATTGCAGCGGACAATATCCCCGCGGAATTCCCGGAGGAGGTGCTGCAGGAGGCGAAAAAGCTCGCAGATGCGGGGATCACCGCATTTGACCTCGAAAACCGCCTGGATCTTCGCAGTGAGACGATCTTCACGATCGACGGCGCTGCTTCCAAGGATATGGACGATGCCGTTTCCGTGACGCAGAACCCGGACGGCAGCTTTGTGCTCGGTGTGCATATTGCCGATGTATCGCACTATGTCCGCAGCGGCACAGCACTCGACAAGGAAGCGTTTCTCCGCGGGACAAGCATCTATTATGCCGACAAGGTCATCCCGATGCTGCCGCCGGAGCTCTCGAACGACATCTGCTCACTCAACGGCGGCGAGGACAGGCTGACCATTTCCTGCATCATGCAGATCTCCCCGCAGGGCGACCTGCTCTCGGCGGAGTTCCGCAAATCCGTGATCTGCTCAGCCGTGCGGGGCGTTTACAGCGAGTGCAATGCGATCCTCGACGGCAGTGCATCGCCGGAGATCCGGGAAAAATATGCACCCGTCACAGACATGCTGCACACACTCGATGCGCTGACAGAAAAGCTCGAAGTCCTGCGGGAACGCCGTGGCGCACCGGAGCTCGAAAGCACCGAAGCCGCGCTCCTGCTCGATGAAAACGGCCGCTGTGTAGGACTGTCCCCGGTGCAGCGAGGCCGCAGCGAATGCATCATCGAAGCCTGCATGCTCGCTGCCAATGAAGCGGCGGCAAGATGCGCCCGGGAAGCGCAGATCCCGCTTGTGTACCGTGTGCATGAGCAGCCCTCCCCCGAACGGATCGAGCAGCTCAAGGAAATGCTGGTGCGGCTTGGCGGCACACCGCCTGTTTTTCACGAAGCACAGCCACGGGATATCCAGCGGCTTCTGAACGACTGCCGGGAGGAGGAATGGTTCCCGGTCATCAACAATCTGACGCTGCGTTCGATGGCAAAAGCACGCTACTGCGAGGAGCCGCTCGGCCATTTCGGCCTTGCGCTGCGGGATTATGCACATTTTACTTCCCCGATCCGGCGCTATCCGGATCTGGTGGTACACCGCATCCTGACGGATCATCTGGCGGGCGCCGGGAGCGATTGGATGCACAAGCGCTATGAAGCATTTGCGCAGAAAGCCGCCCTGCAGGCATCCGAGACGGAACTGCGTGCCATCCGCATCGAACGGGAAGCGGACGGCTGTTATGCGGCGGAGTACATGCAGGCACACGTCGGCGAGACATTCAGGGGCGTCATCACGAGCGTGACGGATTTTGGCGTTTATATCACGCTGGAGAATATGGCGGAGGGTCTGCTGCACATCCGGGATATGCCGGAGGGTGAATATGAGATCGAGGAGGGCTGGTTCATCAGAGACACCCTCTCCGGACGGGAATTCCGCCTCGGCATGCCGATCACCGTCATCATCGCAAAGACGGATATCAGCAGCGGTCATATCGACTGCGCTCTTGCGGAGAGCGGGGAGTAGGGATAACCCGCACTGTCCACCGTGGAAATACAGTCGTATTCACTAAAAGAGCATTTTTACCTATCGTAAAATTTGTACTGATTCCCAATTGATTTTTCTGCCAAAAAGTCATATAATAAACAAGGTAGTATTTTATGTACATTTTGCAGAAAAGGAGCCAATCAAATGGGAATCAAGGTAGTCAAGTTCGGCGGCAGCAGCCTCGCAGATGCGGGTCAGATCAAAAAAGCTGCAGCCATCATCAAGAGCGATGCGGAAAGACGGTATGTCGTTCCCTCCGCCCCCGGCAAGCGCTTTTCCGATGACATCAAGGTCACGGATATGCTGTATGCATGCTATGAGAAAGCGGCAATGGGAGAGGATTTTACCCAGGATTTCGAGAATATCAAGAAGCGCTACAATGACATCATCGCTGATCTCGGCCTGACGCTGTCCCTGGAGGAGCAGTTTGCGCAGATCAAGGCGAACCTTGCCCATGCAGGCCGTGAGTATGCCGCAAGCCGCGGCGAATACCTCAACGGCATCGTGATCGCAGCTTACCTTGGCTATACCTTCGTGGATGCAGCCGATGTGATCGTATTCAGCGATGAGGGCGTGATGCAGCGCCATGACACTGTCACCAAGCTGCGTGAGCGTCTGAGAAATCTTGACCATGCCGTGATTCCGGGCTTCTATGGCAAGTCCTTCAGCGGCGTAGTCCGCACATTTTCGAGAGGCGGTTCCGACGTGACCGGCTCCCTCGTTGCCCGCGCCGTGCATGCTGACGTATATGAGAACTGGACAGACGTATCCGGTATTCTGGTGGCAGACCCGAGAGTGGTCAACGAGCCGGTCGTGATCCCGGTCATCACCTACAAGGAGCTGCGTGAGCTGAGCTATATGGGCTTTTCTGTGCTGCATGAGGATGCGATCTTCCCGGTTCGCACTGCAGGTATCCCGATCAACATCCGCAACACGAACAAGCCGGAGGATGACGGCACCCTGATCGTTCCGGACAGCGATGCGGCAGAGGAAACGTCGATCCGCACCATCACCGGCATTGCAGGCAAGAAGGGCTTCTGTGCTGTGAATATGGAAAAGGGCATGATGAACAGCGAGATCGGCTTTGTCCGTGACGTGCTGGATGTATTTGCCGAGCTGGGCATCAATGTGGAGCATATGCCCTCTGGTATTGATACCCTGTCCGTCATTGCCGATGCGGAGTCCCTGAAGGGGCAGGAGGAGCGCCTGCTCACCGCACTGCGCAAGAAGGTGAACCCTGACCATCTGGAGCTGGAGCCGGATATTGCCCTGCTGGCAGTTGTCGGCCGCGGCATGAGAAAGACCAGAGGCACCGCTGCACGCATTTTCGCAGCGCTTGCACATGGCCGCATCAACGTGAAGATGATCGACCAGGGCTCGTCCGAGCTGAATGTCATCATCGGTGTGAACGAGAATGACCTGCACCAGGCAATCCGCTGCATTTATGATGCATTCATCTCATCTACGCTCTGATTCTGACTGTAGTTCTATATAGATAAAGAAGCCGCAGCTTCCGGAAACGGGGCTGCGGCAGTTTGTTAAAAAAAGGAATTTTGCAGGGTTAGGGGCGGCAGCCCCGATCGGGGTGCAGGGTGACTCCCCACGGGGTGGGGAGATGTCCGCAGGACAGAGGGGACGGGGCATTCGCCGAAGCTCCCGCAATATAGCCCCCTCCCCGATGGGGAGGGGGTTGGGGGTGGGGCGCTCACCGGTGCGCCAGCACCAGAAAAAGGATTTTATTGACAAGCTGCGCAGCTTCCGGAAACGGAGACTGCGGTTTTGCAGATAAAGCGGTGATGTCAATATACACAAAAGAAAAGCAGGAAAGAGGGAATTCTTTTACTTGACAAACCCCCAAACCTGTGCTATAATAATAAAGCTGCTTCACGGAGCGGCGGCCACGAAAAACCGCTTGAAAAAAGTTTTTCAAAAAAATTGAAAAAACCCTTGACAAACGATTTGAAATGTGGTATAATAAATAAGCTGTCAC
>CAMNDR010000173.1 GCA_946535685.1 uncultured Clostridia bacterium
CGGTAGTTGTCGTTGATGATGAGCGGCACACCGTATGTTCTGCAGAGCGCCTTCACACGCACCGCTTCCTCGATGAGTGCCGCTTCGGACAAGCCTTTTTCCCGGAGCTGCAGGATGGTCACACCGCCCCGGAGCGCCGCCTCCACTGCAGCAAGCAGATCCCGTCCGCCGATGCAGCCCCTGTCCGTAATGGCGTAAAAGCGCAGTGTTTTCGGGTCAATGCCCATGCTCCATCGCCCTCCTTATGCGCCGGATCTCCGATCCGGGATCTTCGCTCTGCATGAGCCCGCTCATGATGCACACGCCCGCAGCGCCCGCAGCGACAACATCGCCGGCGTTCTCCGCCGTGATCCCGCCGATCGCATACACAGGCACGTCCACGCATCCGCAGACCTCCCGCAGAAATGCAAGCCCTCTTCCGGGCAGTCCTTTCTTGCAGTCGGTGGCATAGATATGCCCCGCAATGAGATAGTCCGCCCCAAGGGAAACCGCTTCCCGTGCCTCGTCAGTGCTGTGACAGGAAGCGCCGAGCTTCTCAAAGCGCCCCCGCACCTGCGCAGATTTCACCCGCAGAACAGGCAGCGGCAGGTGCAGCGCCGCTGCACCGTGTACAGGATGGCTGTGCAGCATGCACGTCACGCCTTCCTGTGCGCAGATGCCTTCGACCTCAGAAGCGAGACGGGCATAGTCCTCCGGCGCCAGATCCTTTTCCCGCAGGAGGATGCCGTCAGGGCCGGCGGCAGCGATGCGCCTGATCTGCTGCAGAAAATCGCCCCGCACCAGTCCGCGGTTCGTCACACAGATGAGCTTATACATACAGATAATCGTTCAGCACAGGCTGAAGCCCCTCGTCAGACATATCCTTGTACATCTTGTCAAAGCTGCGCCCGTCATTGATCTCGAACTGCTCATCGCCCTCGGCATCGTTTTCCTTGCCGGTGTATTTGCTCTCGTGATCGCCGATCCCGGTGGAAACACCGGCACTGATCTTGGTTGCAGCGATCTTCACGATGCCGTTGCGGAAGCTCTCGCTCTCACGGGAGGAGACAGTGATGCCGGCAAACGGCAGGAAGATCCGGTAGGCGCACAGGATCTGGCAGAGCTGACGCTCACCGACATCCTGCGGATTGATCCTGCCGTTGTTGATGATCGGGCGCAGTCTCGGACATGACAGCGAGATCTCCGCATGCGGATATTTCCGCTGCAGGTAGTACACATGCAGCGCCGATGCGAGCGCATCCTTCCGGAAATCCGACAGTCCCAGCAGCGCCGAAGCCGCGATGCCCCGCATGCCGCCCATCAGTGCCCGTTCCTGCGCCTCAAAGCGATAGGGGAACACCCGCTTGTGGCCGGCAAGGTGGAGCTGTTCGTATTTCACATTGTCATAGGTCTCCTGGAATACCGTGACATAATCGACCCCGCATTCATGCAGATAGCGGTAATCCTCAACATTCACCGGATAGATCTCAATGCCGACCATCCGGAAATATTTCCGTGCCAGCCGGCAGGCCTCGCCGATATACTTCACATCGCTCTGTGCCTTGCTTTCGCCCGTCAGAATGAGGATCTCCTCCATGCCGCTGTCAGCGATGACCTTCATCTCGTGCTCGATCTGCTCCATCGAGAGCTTCATGCGGCGGATGTGGTTATAGCAGTTGAACCCGCAGTATACGCAGTAATTCTCGCAGTAATTGGCGATATACAGCGGCGTAAAGAGATAGACCGTGTTCCCGAAATGCTTTCTTGTCTCGATCCGTGCCCGTTCCGCCATCTTTTCCAGCAGCGGTTCTGCAGCAGGGGAGAGGAGCGCCTTGAGATCTTCAACGCTGAGCGTTTCTTTCTGCAGCGCCCGGTTCACATCGGCGGCCGTGTAGCGGGACGGGTCGTAGCTCTCCATCTGGGAGAGCACCTTCTCACGGATGTCCGATTGGATCTGTTCCTGTCCCTCCATGTATGCCATGTGATCAGTGCGGCAGGAAGGATCATTTTCAAGCTGATGCTTGCGCTGTAAAGCGGCTTCAGAAAGTGCATCCGAATCCACAAAGAACTGATTTCCCATGTGCTTCACCTCAATCATGCAGGAATCCGGTGAGCGTATCCGACGGTGCTGCACCGCGCACGAGCACTCTGCCAAGTCCCGAGAGATATGCCTGACGGCCTGCTTCGACAGCCTTGCGGAATGCATCCGCCATCATCGGCAGATCACCCGCCGTAGCAAGCGCCGTATTCGACATAACTGCCGCAGCGCCCATTTCCATTGCTTCGCAGGCCTGGGAGGGTCTTCCGATGCCCGCATCCACGATGATCGGCACGTCGATCTCGTCAATGAGGATCTGGATGAAATCCCGTGTTGCCAGTCCCTTGTTCGAGCCGATGGGGGATGCAAGCGGCATCACCGTTGCTGCACCCGCATTCACGAGATCCCTTGCCGTATTCAGGTCAGGATACATGTAGGGCATCACGACAAAGCCCTCCTTTGCGAGGATCTCTGTTGCCCTGACGGTCTCAGCGTTGTCCGGCAGCAGGTACTTGGTATCCCGCATGATCTCGACCTTGACAAAATCGCCGCAGCCGAGCTCCCGTGCAAGCCGTGCGATCCGCACAGCCTCCTGTGCGTTCCGTGCGCCGGAGGTGTTCGGCAGCAGCGTCACGCCCTTCGGGATGTAGTCGAGAATATTCTCATGCTCCTTGGTATTGGCACGGCGGACGGCGCAGGTAATGATCTGCGCTCCGGCGTACTTGACGGCTGCTTCGATGAGGGAAAGCGAGTACTTTCCCGAGCCGAGAATGAAGCGGGATGTAAACGCATGCCCGCCGATGATGAGTTGATCCTGGTTTTCCATGATAATGCTTCCTTCCTGTTTCATTCAATATCAAACGTCCGTTTCCCCGGCAATGAGCCGCAGGATCACGGTTGCCTCATGAGCTGCGCAGACAGCGACCCGTGCAGAAACGAGTCCCAGCCCGTCCGCAGCATCGCTTTGCTCATCCCCGCAGAGATAGAACCGCTTCATGACCCGGCGTGTGCGGATGGCATTCGGCGTGCCGAGCCCCGCCATACCGGAGCCGGACACAAGATACGCCTGTGGGAGCTGTTCGAGTACGGTGTTGACGAGCATTGCCTTCTGGTCAGCCCGGTCAAATGCTTCACAGATGAACGGACATCCGGCAAGAAGCTCCGGTATATTATCCGCATCCAGCCTTACCGTTCTGGCCGTAATATCGCAGTACGGAGCGATCCGCCGCAGTGTCTGCGAGAGCGCTTCGGTCTTGTCCATCCCGAGCTGATCGGGGAAATACTGCTGCCGGTTGAGGTTGGACATATCCACCTGGTCGAAGTCAAAGAGCAGGAGCTTTCCCACACCGGCCCGTGCAAGTGAAACGGCGATGTTCGAGCCGAGCCCGCCGAGTCCGCAGACAGCAACGCATGCGGCATCAAATTTCGCCTGCAGCGCATCGCCGTGCCGCGCAGCGAGCGCCTGATGAAAGGCTTCTCTGGATGGTACCATCAGCCCCCTCCCACAAACTGTACGATCTCGACCGCATCGCCCTCCTGCAGCACAGTGCTTTCGTACTGTGCCTTGGGCAGGATCTCCGCATTGAGCTCTACAGCGACCTTTGCCGGATCATAGCCGTTCTGCTTCAGCAGTGCGGTCATGGTCAGACCAGCCAGCTCACGCTGTTCGCCGTTGACTTTGATCATTGTCATCCCTCCCGGAAAAGAATAAAGAGGAAGTACGCCCGCAGGCATACTTCCTCCAGAAACCTGGTAAAATGTCCCTACGTTGGCATTATCCAAATCAGGTTATGGGTCGAAAGCTCATTCGCTCTCCTCTCAGCCTGTCTACAAGCTCCCCTTATGATATTATTATAGCACACTCTGCCGCAAAAAGCAAGAGCAAATTGCAAATTTTCAGAGAACGCCCCTCTGTTCGCCCCGGCCGTGTCAGGTTTAGGGCAACACCGCACAGAGCTGGTGGTGCAGATGCGCAGCCAGATTTTTCGTC
>CAMNDR010000174.1 GCA_946535685.1 uncultured Clostridia bacterium
TCAACGTTCAGAAGAAGCATCCGGACTGGACTGTAAAGCCGGAGATCATGATTCCGCTGGTAGGCGATGTCAAGGAGCTCAAGTTCGTCAAGAACATTGTTGTTGAGACTGCTGACGCTGTCATCGCTGAGGCTGGTGCAAAGCTCGAGTACGAGGTTGGTACCATGATCGAGATTCCGAGAGCAGCTCTGACTGCTGACGAGATCGCAGCAAATGCTGACTTCTTCTGCTTCGGTACCAATGACCTGACCCAGATGACCTATGGCTTCTCCCGTGACGACGCAGGCAAGTTCCTGGGCGCTTACTACGATGCCAAGATCTTCGAGTCCGATCCGTTCGCAAAGCTCGACCAGGCTGGTGTCGGCAAGCTGATGGAAATGGCAATCAAGCTCGGCAAGCCGGTTAACCCGAAGCTGCACTGCGGTATCTGCGGTGAGCACGGCGGCGACCCGTCCTCTGTTGAGTTCTGCCACAAGATCGGTCTGGATTATGTTTCCTGCTCTCCGTTCCGCGTGCCGATCGCAAGACTGGCTGCGGCTCAGGCTGCTATCGCAGAGAAGAAGTGATTCCGGTTATTGGAAATCGCTGACAAAAGCGCGTAATTGCGTGCGTATCTGAATGATACGATCACCCCTGTCGCATAACAGGCGATGGGGGTGATTTTTTGTATCTGGTTTGCACCGGCTTCCGGCAAAAGTCCTGTGAATCGGTATCACAGATAACGTCTTGACTTATCCTCTGTTTTTTGGTATACTTAAAATGTATGAAGTGACTTCTGCTTCCACGCAATGAACACCTGAACCAATACAACGTCATCAGTCCGGACAGTACCGGCTTTATCTCTGAGGCGAAAACCAATCAGAAGTCTTACCGGTTGAGGAGGTGATTCCTGTGAATCGGCTCAGTAAAGAACTCAGCAAGATCATCAGTGACGATGTGCAGCGGCATCGTCTGCAATTCAAGCTCGTTTTCATTGCACTTGCTTTGATCTCCTTTGTCATGACGATCATGAATGTCATTACGGATAAGGGGCTCCTGACAATTGCGACACTGGCCTTTTCCGTGCTGTGCTTCGTCAACTACCTGCTCACGCTCCGCAACAGCAAGAAGCTGTTCGATGTGGTGAGCATCCTGTTTGTGATCGAGCTGACAGCACTCTTTGTGTTCTTCATCATTTCCGGAAACCCGGAAGGCTTCTCGGCGATCTGGATCTGTATACTGCCATCCTGCGGCATGCTGCTGTTTGGCAGAAAAATGACCTCGATCCTCTCCGGCTTCCTGCTGCTGCTCCTGCTGTTCTTCTTCCAGACGGAGCCCGGACAGTCGATGCTGATGTATGACTATACCGAGAGCTTCCGGATGCGTTTCCCGATCCTGTTTGCGTCCGCCTTCTTCCTCGCCTTCATCCTTGAGACGATCTACGTCCACACCTACCGGGAGCTGGTGAACACCCGTTCCAAGCTCGAGGTGATGTATGCGCATGATTATCTGACCGGAGCGCTCAACCGTCACGGCCTGAGTGAAATCTATGAGCAGACAAAGCCCGGCAGGGAGCAGTCTGTGATGATGTTTGATCTGGATCATTTCAAGAGGATCAACGACACCTACGGACATGGCACCGGTGATATCGTCCTGAAGACGGTCGCACAGAAGATCCGCGAGATGACAAGCCCGCCGCTCTGTCGCTGGGGCGGTGAGGAATTCGTCATGTGGTTCCCGGAGGAGAGCATTTCCGACAGCTTTGCGGAGAGCATCCGTCTTGCGGTGAAAGAGCTCCCGATCATAGATGAGAAGGGCAATGAGGTGCATATTACCATCAGCATCGGCATTGCCAGAGGCACTGACCAGGACGATATGCACGATCTGATCAACATTGCAGACGAACATCTGTACAAGGCCAAAGCAAGCGGGCGGGACTGTGTTGTCTCGTAACCGGAAAGTAGCATATACCGCCGACAGCAGTCTCCGTGTGAGGCTGCTGTGTCATATCCGCTTGACAATCCTGCTTGTCGGCTCACATGCAGCCGACAAAAAACGCCCCTCTCATCATGGAGAGGGGCGTATTTTCAGTCTCTTCTGTGCCGTTTGCCCTGCTTGTCGGCATACATCAGCGCGTCGGCCTTCTGGAACATCTGCTCGAAATCCTCATTCTGCGCCGTATAGACACCGATCGAAGCCGATACCTCGTATTCCTTGCCGGAATGCCGGTTGTATGCGGAAAGCTGCCCGAGAATGTCCTTCCGGATCACGCCGGCATCCGGGGTGTCCGTCAGCAGCGCGATCATTTCATCGCCGCCGTACCGGCAGCAAAGCCCGCCGCGGCAGACCTCATGCAGCGCACTGGCTGCGACCGAGATCGCATTGTCGCCCTCGGTATGGCTGAAATGGTCGTTGATGTATTTGA
Source organism: uncultured Clostridia bacterium (assembly GCA_946535685.1). Taxonomy (GTDB): domain Bacteria; phylum Bacillota; class Clostridia; order Oscillospirales; family Ruminococcaceae; genus UBA3855. Next base: position 2,405 of record CAMNDR010000174.1, read on the forward strand.
GCCCGTCCAAGTCGCACAGCACCAGCGTCAGCGGCAGCTCCGGCGAGGCGCTGACAAGCTGCCGGTACTGCATCAGGAAGGCGCTCCGGTTCATCAGCCCCGTGAGGGCATCGTATTTGTACATCTCCTCGACCACCGCCTGCAAATGGAGCTGGTAATGCTTGCTGCGGTAGCCGGAAATCGCAGAGCTGAGGATCATGGCGATCTGTGTCATCTTCAGGTAATTGGGCAGATCGGTGCTCTGGTAATGGTAGCAGACATATCCGAGCGGAATGTCCAGATGATGCAGCGCCAGCAAAACGACCGGAGTTCCGGGCGCCAGAAGATCCTCCATGCGCGGCGCGATCTCGGCGGCCGGCAGCAGCGAGCCTTCATTCTCGTGCCAGTCCGAATCGCAAAGCACATACAGCTTTTCCCCGAAGGTCGTCGCGGAATGGATCTTCGCCGGGTCGCAGGCGGGATTGAGCACCTCCTGCTTGACCATGCAGCTCATGCAGTAGAAAAGCCCGTGATGCAGCACCTCCGAGACCTCCGCAGGCGTATTCGATGCCTGAATGTCGGAGGAGAGCGTATTGAGCCGCTCATCCTCATTGCGGAAGCGGTTGAAGGTATCATTCAGGCCGTTGATGAAGTCCACCACATCTATCGTATGCCGCGGAATGCAGCCGCAGGATTCCGACAAAAGCAGCGACGGGATCAGGCTGACATGCGGCGGGAGCGGCTCGCCCTCTGCATGGCCAAGGATCAGATCCGAAATTTTCTGCCCCAGTGCGGTGTAATCGCACTTGGCGGAGGTGATTTTCGGAATGGAATAGCGGATCGCATCAATGCCGTCAAATCCCGTGACGATCACATCCTGCGGCACGCGCAGCCCGTTGACGGAAAGCTCGACCGCCACAGCAATGGCCATTGTGTCATTCGCGCAGACGATCGCCTGCGGGAGCCGGTGCCCGTCGATCAGCCGCTTGGCAGCCTGCCGCGCCGGGGTCGCCCAGAAATCGCCGTAGCTGATGTCATTTTCCCCCAGCTCCATGCCGTATTCCGCAAGGACGCGGCGCATGACTTTTTCCCGGGCAAGGGCGAACTCATTGTCCTTCATGCCGGAAATATAGTGGAAACGGGTGATGTGGTGATGCTCAATGAGATGGCGGACGACCTCCGCGAAGCCTGCTTCATAGTCAAATTGGATGCAGCAGCAGTTCTTCAGCGGCTCCGTGCCGTTGACACCGAACACGGGAATATTGTGGGAATGCCCGTACTGCGCGATTTTCTCGACATACCGTTCGTCAAGGATCTTGTCGCGGAGAATGACGAGGGCGTCGGTATGCACCTGGTCGATCAGGTCAAATACCGTGGCCTGTCCGGCATCCTGCGGGGTTTTCCAGAACATGTCCGATGAGGTCGCAAAGACCATGACGCGCCACCCGTGCGGTGCCAGCGCCATGCTGAGTGCTTCGAGAAATTCCCGCAGCACATCCTCATGCAGATGTGAAATGCAGACGCCGCAGATCCGGTATCCCTTGAGCATGGCCGACTCCTCCTTTCCGCCAGTATACAGATTTCAGCATTATTATTATAGCATATTTTACGTTGGAATGCAA
>CAMNDR010000175.1 GCA_946535685.1 uncultured Clostridia bacterium
GCAGAAGCCGGAGATCGTGCCGATCTATCCGGAACTCACCGGAGAGGCGCTGCTGCGCAGCCGTGAGGACGTGACCCGCAGGCTTGCGGAACTGGCGGAGGCGCACGGATGACGGCTGTTTATGCACGGCAGTCCGTGGAAAAGGAGGGCTCGATCAGCATTGCCACGCAGATCGGGCTGTGCCGTGCGAGGGCAGGCGGGGAGGAAGTCCGGGTATTTTGCGACGAGGGCTTCACGGGTGCGAATCTGCAGCGGCCGGGCTTTCAGGCGCTGATGCAGGCGGCGGCATCCGGGGAGATCGACCGGGTGATCGTTTACAAGCTCGACCGGATCAGCCGTTCCCTGCTCGATTTTGCGAGGATCATCGAGGATTTTGACCGGTACGGCGTGAAATTCATCAGCCTGAACGAGGAGTTCGACACGGCCACAGCGATGGGCAGGGCGATGCTGGGGGTCGTGATGATCTTTGCGCAGCTCGAACGGGAGACCACGCAAAAGCGGGTGAAGGATGCCTTTTATGCCCGGATGCGGCAGGGATTTTTCGTCTCCGGCGTGGCACCGGTGGGCTTTGTGAAGGTACCGCACAGCATTGACGGCATCCGGACGATGAAGCTCAGTCCGGATCCTGCGCATGTGCCGCTGATCGGGCATCTGTACCGGGCGTATGAAGCGCCGCTGGCGAGCCTTGGGATGCTGGTGCGGGAGATCAATGCCGATCCGGCGGCATGGGGGCTGGAAAAGCCTGTGACGAGCGTGCGCATCCGGCGCATCCTGCGCAATCCGGTGTATGTCCGGGCGGATGTGCAGGTCTATCGGTATCTGCAGGAAAAGGGCGCAGAGATGGCAGATCCGCCCGAAGCCTATGACGGCACGCACGGCTGCACGGTCTATGGCAGCAGGCGGCAGGGGGCGAAATTCACGGATCTGCACGGAGACATCGTCAAGCTGGGCTTTCATGAGGGACTGATCCCGGCGGCGCAGTGGCTTTGCGTACAGGAGAAGCTCGACAGCAACCGCCAGCTCCGGAATGCGGGAAAGGGACAGCATAGCTGGCTGTCAGGGATCGTGAAATGCGGCTGCTGCGGCTATGCGCTGACGGTGGTAAGCGGAGGGCGCAGCACCCGGCGCCGGGCAAGCTGCACGGGGCGGAGAATGGGGATCTGTCAGGGGACGGTGCTCTCGTTCGATGCGCTGGAACAGGCGGTGGAAAGCGAGCTGCTGCGCTATCTGGCGGGTTTCCGGTTTGCATCGCTTCCCATGCAGGATCCTGCGGTGCGCAACCGCATCCGGCTGGAGCTGCAGCGCTGCAGGCAGGCGCAGCGCTCGGTCACGGACAAGCTGCTTGCGGCAGACAGCGGCGCATTTCCGGAGATCATGGCGGTGCTGGAGGAGGAGCTCGGACATCTGCGCCGGGAAGAAGAACGCCTGCAGGCGGCGCTATCCCGGACATCGGCTGCGGAGAGCCGGACAGAGGAAACGATCCGGCGGTATCTGGCCGGATGGGAAACGCTGCCCCTTGAGGAGAAAAAGGCCGCCGCAAGGCTCTTTCTCCGGGAGGTACGGGTCACGGATGCACAGATCATCCTGTTGTATCATACAGAACGTCCTGCTGCCCGAAGCAGCTAACAGGAGCAGCTTTAGCTGCGATGTGATAGCACATACATAGCTCATACAGAACGCCCCGCCGCCCGAAGCACCAAACAGGAGCAGCTTTAGCTGCGATGTGCTAAGAGACATAGCTTTGCCCCCCTTCGGCGAAAGCCGTTGGGGGGCATTGCGGTGCTTGAAACAGTGCATTGTAATTCTCGAAGCAACTCACCAGCGGGCGTCGCCCGCCTTCGTGACGCTGCCTGACCGGAAGGATCGCATGAGCATGTACAGTGCGCTGGAAGTCCGTGTGCCGTTCTGCGATTACCGGATTGCGCAGTATTTATATAATGTGCCGTGGGAATTCAAGGAATACCGCGGCTATGAAAAAGGGCTGCTCCGGGAGGCGATGCGGGACTATCTGCCGGAAGCGGTGCTCTGGCGCAAAAAAAGCCCCTACCCGAAAACGCATCATCCGGCATATCTGGCAGCCGTCACGGAGATGCTGCGCAGACGGCTGGAAAACCCCGCTGCGCCCGTGCTGCAGATCGTGCGGAAGGAGGCGCTCGAACGGCTCCTGCAGGGGGATGATGATGTGCAGTGGTACGGACAGCTCATGACACGCCCGCAGACGATCGCCTATTTTGTCCAGCTCGATTACTGGATGGAGCGGTTTGATGTGAAGGTGGCGTTGTGACGGAAAACCGCCCTTTCCGGGAGACGGAAAGGGCGGATGCTGTATCATTGCGGTTTTGGTGTGCCGCATTCCGGACAGAATCTGCCGTGCAGATCTTCCGTACCGCAGTTGGGGCATTGCCAGCTTTGAGAGAGCGCTGCAGTGTTCATCATACCCATCATGCCTGTCGTGAAACCGGTGATGTCCGGTGCCTGCACGGCCCCCATAAGCTGCGGGCCATCCAATGCGCTGCGGAGATATTCGCCGTCGATCCAGGCATCGTCAAGGAGCCGGAACAGCAAGTCATCCGGGAGAAAATGCCTGGAATGGTCAGCAAGGATGACCTCGCTGATGACAGGCGGCGCCGGGGCAGGATGATCCGGGAATTCTGCGAGCATGGCGGCAGTCTCGGTCAGGATGCGCTCCATTATAGTATCATCCACGGGGACGAAACGGTCAGCGCCGTTTAAGGTGTGGACGAGCTCGGACAGGCGGCGGCCGGATCCGGTCACGAAACGGTAGCTGACCTCGCCGTCACTGCAGCGGATATGCAGGATCTGTTCTTTCATGGGGATGCCTCCTTTGCACGGTTGCTGATTCTATTATACCATACCCCTGTGCAGGCTGCAAGCCCTGGTTGACAGCAGGGTGGATGTGTGTTATACTGGAGATAACAACCCATCGCCGGAAAGGAGTCCCCCCTATGTCTAACGAGATCCGTTCCTTCAGCCTGCTTGCGCCGGAAGGTGCGAAGCCCTGTACGCTGCTTGGCGACACGGCGGTCAATGATCTGTCGCTGGCGTTCCTGTGCCGGAAAATGGCGCAGAATGATACCGAACAGACGGTGCTTCTCGAAATGCTGCGGGCGATGCCGACCGATGCAGCGACAGTCGCTTACCGTCAGGCGGTCTACCGGGATCTGCGGGAGGATCCGGTGTTCTGCAGCAAGCTCATGGAGATCTTCGATGCGATGCAGTTCGGTGCGATCGACGATGGCTATGCCAATTACAGCAATTCGAGCATCCTGCAGCTCATCGACCGGGTGCGTTCGCTTGACCAGTACTGCACGGCGATCACTTCGATCCGGGAGATGCTGCAGGGAAAGCAGTTCCGGTCTGCTGCCATGCAGCAGTTTTCTGCCTATATTTCCGCTATTTATGAAAGCAGCGGATTTTCGGAGCTGACAGAGGACATCCGTGTGCTCGGAGATGATATGTTCAGTATCAGAAGCATGACGCTCGGGATCAATTTCGATCCTCATTTTGTGCCGAAAGAGGCGGGGATCCTCTCGCTGAATCCCTATGAATTCGGAGAAAAGGGCTTTCTGGAGAAGTTCCTGCAGTTCCACCGGAAGCGTCATCCGGAGGACAAGGATCTGCAGCAATTCACGATGGTGACACATGCGAAACCTGCGGAGGCAAAGGAAAACCTGCTGATGAACAATCTCTGCCGGCTGATCGAGGAGATGCTCCCGGCGGTGACGACGAAGCTCCGGCGTGTGCTCAAGCGCTATGCAGATATGAGCGGTGTGATGCTGGCAAGGCTTGGCAATGAGCTGCTGTTCTACACCCGTTTCATCGGGCTGGAGTCGCGGCTGACGCAGGCGGGCTATGCCTGCGCAATGCCGGATTGCACGGCGGAAGATACGCTGCTGCGTGGGTTTTACAATGTCAAGCTGGCACTGTGCAAAATCGACGGCATTGT
>CAMNDR010000176.1 GCA_946535685.1 uncultured Clostridia bacterium
CGTCTCATTCTGCTCGATGAATTCCGCCATGCGGTTGAGCGTACAGCCGAACGGATAGAGCGCATCGTGCTCCTGCAGATTCACACGGGCTGCAAAATCGCCCTCGGTGTACTGCCGGGTCACATGGCTGATCTCCTCGAACTGCATATCAAGCCGTCTGGCACCGAGCCGGAACAGCACCATGAACACCAGCACGGCGATCAGCAGGCAGACAACAAGATTCCGCACCAGCATCAGGCTGTATTCCTGCAGATGGCCGGCATCGGTCAGTGCTGCGAGATAATACTGCTGCGGTTCGCCCTCTTCCAGCTTGACAAAGAAGCGGATGACACAGCACAGCTCCGGGTTTTCTGCGCTTTCAGAAAAATAGCCGAGCTGCAGATAATCATCCCGTTCCAGATAGGCACGCACAGACGGCGTCAGAAGCCGCAGACCGTTCTCCGTGCCGGGATAGATCTCCTTGGCATTGGTATCATAGAACCACAGCCGATAGCCGTATTCCGTTTCCGCAGTGTGGATCAGAGTGTTCAGCTCCTGGGCGGCGGAAGGGTGGTCGTGGGCATAGATGTCTGTGATATTGGCGGAGATCGCCTCGCAGTTCTGGAGCAGTGTCTGCTCGAATGTATCCGAATAGGTCGCTACGGCACTGCAGACCATGACCACGCCCGTGATGAGGATACCGCAGAACAGCAGCAGTCCGGACAGCTTCAGATAGCCGTCAGACAGGCTCAGCGATTTCTTTTTCCGGAGCTTCATGCTCACTCTTCATCCGCCTCGAACTTGTAGCCGACGCCCCAGACGGTCTTGAGTGCCCAGTGCGGGGAAACGTCCGCCAGTTTTTCACGCAGGCGCTTGATATGCACGTCGATCGTTCTGGAATCGCCATAGTACTCGAAGCCCCAGACCTCGTCCAGGAGCTGGTCACGGGTATACACATGGTTCGGATTGGAGGCGAGATAGAACAGCAGCTCAAGCTCCTTCGGGGGCGTATCGAGCACCTTGTCGTTGACACGCAGCTCATAGCGGGTCATATTGACCACGAGCTTGTCATAGCGCACTTCCTTGTTTTCCTCCTGCTCTGTCGCAGAGGAGCCCATGCGGCGGGCGATCGCCTTGATGCGGGCGATGACTTCCTTGGCATCAAAGGGCTTGGAGATGTAGTCGTCGGCACCGAGCTCCAGGCCGAGCACCTTGTCGAAGGTCTCGTTCTTGGCGGAGATCATGATGATCGGCACATTGGAGTTCTTCCGGATCTCACGGCAGACCTGTCTGCCGTCCATCGAGGGCAGCATGATGTCGAGCAGCACGATGTCCGGATTCAGCGCATTGAACTTGTTGACAGCCTCCTTGCCGTCATTGGAAATGATGACGGAGTAGCCCTCCTTCTCCAGGTACATCCGCAGCAGATCGCAGATATTCTGGTCGTCATCCACGACCAGCACTTTTTCTAAAGCCATAGCAATTCTCCTTTCTTGCCCTGACCGGTCAGACAGTCAGGAATCTTTGCGCATCCTGCCGCTTTCTGCGAAAAACGGGAACAGAATGCCGGTGCGTGGGGATTTCTCCGCACGCTGCTCTGAAAAGGATCACTTTCCGGAGCGTGAATCTATACTCATTATTATTATACCTGATTTTGGCGGTTTAAATATGAATAATTCATGAACCAAAGATGTCCGAAATGTAAAATCAAGAGGCTTCACGATCAGACGTTTCCGCTTCCGGAAGTGTTTCTGCGGTTTCTTCTTCGGAAGGCGCTTCTGTGCTGCGCTGTGCGGCATCCTGTTCGCCGACAGCGATCACAAAGCGGAAGGAGACCCGGCGGCTGGCATTGAGATCGACCTTGCCGTCCGCCTTGTAAACAGGCCGGTCGGAGGAATAGCCCTGTGCGGTCACCATAGCGGAGAGCCGCTCTGTCACGGCGCTGTCAAGCCCTGTCGCATCAGACAGGCAGTATTCCATGACATTGTTGGCACGGTATTCCGACAGAGTCCGGTTATAGTCCGGGTCACCGGTCGGATCGGAATGTCCCTCGATCTCGATCGAGCGGACAAAGCCGTCGTATTTCTCACTGAAGATCACCGAGGTATACGCTTTCAGGAATTTGCTGAGCATGCTCTGACCCTCGGGGGATACGGCAAAGGCATCCACATCGAACAGCAGAACGGAATCCAGGGCGATCTCGCCGGTCTTCTTGTCGATCTTGGCAGAGATGCCGGCATCTTTCAGCGCCTGATCCAGATCGGTATAGAGCTCGTCCTTGCGGGATGTCAGTGCTTCGATCTCGGCATCGGACATGTTCTGGAGCTCCTTGGCGCCGCCGACATCGAGGTTCGTGCTGACATCCTTCGTGTAGAGATCCCAGGAACGGCGGTTATAGAAATAGTGCTCCTTGCCGTCTGTGAGGATCAGGCCGTCGTCATCGCAGTAGTAATACACGAGCTGCAGTGCATGGGGCGTTCCGTCCTGTGTCCAGCTCATCCGGAACAGGCCGTCCTCGGAGAATTCATAGCTGTCCGGGACGATCTTCTGACCGTCGATCAGGATATAGGGATCATCGTTTTTCAGATTGAACAGGGTGATGCCGCAGGCAGCAGGGGAGTCCTCTGCGAGATTGGCATCATAGAGATCCACGCTGTTTTCCTTGGAGAGATCCTCCGCATAGAGCGTCACGCTCTTGCCGTCGCAGGTCAGCGTCAGCGCAGAGCCGTTGAAGGAATAGCCATAGCGGAGCGTCAGGTCGCTGAACGTATAGTCGAGCTTCTTGGTATCGGCATCATAGCTGTAGTCCTGCAGGATGCGCAGCTCAAGCACATCGTCCTGCACGGTATAGGCGGCGCGCACCGGGAAACGGTTGCCCTGCTCATCAAAGAGCCGCAGTGTCATCCAGTTGTAGCCGTTGAGGTAGTTCAGCGAAGTCACGTTGCAGTGCGGCCCGACCTCGATCCGGTAGGGGAGCTTGGTCAGCGGCCGGTCTGCGCACGGAAAGGCAAGATAGCTCATCTCGTTGCAGAATGCCACCTGTTCCACCTGCTCCAGGCCTGTGCCGTGGGTGCCGGGGGCTGTATATTTGCCGTAGAACAGCTCCGGTCGATAGGTCTCCGCCGCATAGATATCCGCCGGATTGTCCACAAACAGGTCTGCCGTATCGGCTGTGAGCTCCAGTGTTTCCGTCACCGGCTGCGTTTCCGGCGGAAGTGCAACCATATCCTCCAGGATCTCTCCGATCTCCTCCCTGGAGCAGCCTGCTGATGTCAGAATACATGCCGCAGCAAGCCCTGCTGCGAGCAATTGTGTCGTTTTCATGAAAACCTCCCTCCGCAGCCATCTGCTGCGTTGATACATACGCTATCATTATAGCACATTACACAGAAAATGTCAATGCTGCGGATGCGATTTTTGCAAAATTTATCACAATACAAGAGGGGCGCGCCCCATCCGGGGGCATGGGGGATGCGGGGCAGAACAAAGCCCGGAAGCAGGCATTTTCTGCTTCCGGGCTTTGTGCATATTGACATGCTTTGGCGTCTTAGCCGAGCAGGAGCTTTTCCAGCGCATCTGCATCCTCCACGATCTGCGATGCACCGTGTTCCTGCAGGAATGCCGCCGAACGGAAGCCCCAGCTCACGCTGATGCAGGGCATGCCTGCATTGCGGGCTGTCTCGATATCCACATCGGAATCCCCGATGTAAACGGCTTCCTCCCGCGGGATCTGCAGCTCGTCGAGCACCGCATCCACTGCATCCGGGGCCGGCTTCCGGCGGACGCCCTCCCGCTCTCCGGCGGCGGCATCGAACAGCCCCGGAAAATATTGCCCGCAGAGCGCCTGCACGCCGTAATCCGGCTTGTTCGAGACGACCGCTGTCTGCATCCCGGCGCTGCGCAGCGTCTCCAGAAGCGCCGTAATGCCCGGATAGGGTGCTGTGCGGTCGGCGCAGTGCGCTGCATAATACGGCGTGA
>CAMNDR010000177.1 GCA_946535685.1 uncultured Clostridia bacterium
GAAGGCAAGGAATCCTGGATGATGAAGCTCTATGACGAGCATTTTGACTGGGATCGCTTCAAGAAGGATGACAAGGCGATCGTCGTTGACGGCGCACAGGATCCTGCTGCATGGAATTACGTCGTAGCTTGACAGAACTGATCCTGTTTTCCCTATCTTATCACCGATAACCCCATAGATAATCCCCATATATCGAAAACAGCCAGCCCGTGTCACGAATTGGGCTGGCTGCTTTTCATGCACAGAAGAAGAGCGCTGCATCATGCCGGCGCTCTTCTGTATGGCTTATTCATAACCTTCATGTCTGCAAGATCATAGAGATTTTGAAGGATGAATCTTTTCGCCCAATATTGCAACTGTGCGGTGTTGCCTTAATTGTCGGGCTTTTGCAATAGGATTGACGGATTTTTCCAAAAATGAATCGGATTTTGTATAGATGCCGAACTGTGGCTCCTGCATTTGTGCGATTTAGCTAAAGCGAAATATACAGGAAGTAATCTGGCTTTGTGATTCAACGCAGAGCGTATTGGCAGCCGGCCTATCGTCAATATCACTAAATTGCGGCGCTGCTTTCAGTCGTATCTCACAATCGTGCATGAGAAATGGCCGGGGTCGCTTTACAATCCGCCTGAAATATGGTATACTGTTTCTATAGAAAGGGGCGGGCTTTCCTGCAGGAACCCGCTGATAGGTGAGTAGTATGGCAAGACAGGATTATATCGCCGCCAAGAAGATCGGCGATGCGACAGTACGCTTTTTGGTAAAGCAGGGACGCTCCGCATATCCGCCGGTTCTCGATCAGTTAGAGGAGATCAGGAATTCTGCCGGTGAGGTGCGGCTCGGCCTGCTCGAACTTCCCCTCGAACGCATCAAGGGCAATAAGGAGCTCGGACGCAACAATGCCTTTGCCGCAGACTTCATGCCCATTCTTTCGCCGACCTCCGAATTCGGCCTCAAATGGGCGGCTCTGTACGATTCCTATGTCAACGAGGGCATCCGGGATGCGATCCTTGTGTATGAGTATATGAATCAGTACTATGTTCAGGAGGGAAACAAGCGCGTTTCCGTCTCCAAATACGGCGGCAGCGAGTTCATTCTGGCCGATGTCATCCGCATTCTTCCGAAGCGGGATGATTCCAAGGAGAGCCGGCTGTATTATGAGTATCTGGATTTCTATAAATCCACCAAAAATCATTACATCGTCTTTTCTGAGCTGGGCGAATACCAGAAGCTGGCTGACCTGCTCGGACAGGAGCTCGGCGACAGATGGCCGAATGAGCTCTGTCAGGATCTGAAGGCTGCCTATTTCAATTTCTGCAAGAAGTGCGAGCTTGTCCTCAAGGATAACTACCGGATCACCATGAGCGATGCGTTCCTGATCTATATTTCCATTTTCCCGTTCAGATCCCTGCTGACGGATACGAAGGATCAGATCGTGAAGAACATCCGGATGGCACGCCGTGAGCTGCTGATGAGCGCCAATATCGACCAGATCGACTTTGTCGGCGAGGCACCTGAGGCCATTGAGCAGAAGGGTCTGATGAGCCTGTTCACACCGACGGTGAAATATACCGAGGCATCGCCCCTGCGTGCTGCCTTTATCTATGAAACAGATGTGGAAAGCTCACGCTGGATCGACAGCCATGAGGCTGGACGGCTTTATGTGGATGAGGTGACCGGCAGCAATGTGAAGACCTCTTTCTATCTGGCTGACGGGTATGTCTCCGATGCGCTGGAGCGTGCGATGCGTGACAAGAATGAGCTGATCTTCGTTGTGACGCCCGGCAAGGAGGACGATGTGCTCCGGAAGGCGCTGGAACGGCCCGATATCAAGTTCTTCACCTGCGGCGCAGGCGTTGCCAGTGCTTCCATCCGCAGCTATCACGGAAAGATCTATGAAGCGGCCTTCCTCATGGGCATCTACTGCGGCGGACTGATGCTGCAGGCCGGCACGGCACAGCCGCACAGGATCGGCTATCTGGCGAGAACCTTTGAGAATACCGCAGTTGTGAATGCTTTTGCCGTCGGTGTTTCGCTCATGGATCCCGGTGCGAAGATCCTGCTCGAATGCATGCCTTCCGATTCGGAACGGCCTGTGGCGGAGCTGCGTCAGAAATGGCAGGAAGCGGGTGCCGCGTTCTATGCGGATTTTGAATATCCCTACGTGGGCGGCAATGTCTCGAAGCCCGGCCTGTTCCAGATCGACGGCGACAAGGATATCTACCTCGGCAGACCGTTCTATAACTGGGGCAAGTATTATTCGCAGATCATCCAGGCGGTTCTGAGCGGTGCATGGAATGCCGCAGATCTGGTCAATGAGACGATCGCCAGAAATTACTGGTTCGGTCTTTCCACGCAGGTTGTTGATATTCTTGTTCCGAAGGCACCCTACCAGATCAAGAAGCAGCTTGCCTTTTTCAAGAATTCGATCGTCAACGGCGGATTTGATCCGTTTACCGGCGAGCTGCATTCGCAGGACGGCATCATCCAGGAAAGCGGAGAGGCCGCACGCGGTGGTCTGGCACTTGATCTTGCACATCTTGCACCTGCAAAGATCGCAGCAATGGACTGGCTTTCTGATAATATTGAGGGCGATTTTGTCTGCTGACCGCCAGATGTCACAGGAGGTAGTGCCATGAAAATTCTATTGCTTGCGGATGAGCCCTCCCGTTACCTCTGGGATTACTATTCGCCGGAGAAGCTGCGGGATATCGAGCTCATCATCTCATGCGGCGATCTGCCGGCGGCATATCTTGAATTTCTGGTGACTATGGGTCATGCGCCGGTGCTGTATGTGCCGGGGAATCACGATGATGCTTATGTTCAGAAGCCGCCGGAGGGCTGCGAATGCATTGATGAAACGATGTTTGTGTATAAGGGACTGCGCATTTTCGGACTTGGCGGGAGTATGCAGTACAAGCCCGGCACATATATGTATACGGAAAAGGCCATGCGGCAGCGCCTGAGAAAAGCAGCATGGACGCTTGGCAAATTCGGGGGGATGGATATTCTGGTGACGCATGCCCCGGCAAAGGGGCACGGTGATCTGGAGGATCTGCCGCACCAGGGGTTTGCGTGCTTCAATCCGCTGCTGGAGATCTGCAGGCCTGCCATGATGATACATGGTCATGTTCACGCAAGCTATGGCGGGAACTATCAGCGTGAACAGAAGCATCCATGCGGCACAAGGATCATCAATGCCTTTGAGCGGTATGTTCTGGATGTCAGCGAGGCGGACTTTCCACGGCATGAGATGCCGCATCTGCGGCGGCGGCTTTTAGGAGAATTCCTGTTGTAAGGAGTGGGTGTCATGCAAACGGATTCTATTTTGATTTCAAGTGATCTTTCCGGAAGAACAGAAGCCCTGCGGGAGGCTGAGCGGTTTTGTGTGTATTATGGACTGACCGGAAAGGATGCTATGCATATCCGCCTTCTGACAGAGGAAGCGATCAGCCTGGTTGCCGACATTGTCAGGGGCTTTGAGGGCAGCTTCCGGATCAAATCGGAGAAGACAGCGGAAGGGCTGCTTTGCAGGCTATGTATAGAGGCCAATGTCAGTGTCAGCGAAATGCAGGAAACGCGGCTGCTCAGTGCTGCAACGTCAGGGAAAAATGAGGCAGCAGCCGGCATTCTCGGTAAGATCCGGCAGCTTTTCCGCTGGAGCATCCAGCAGACCGATGCAGAGGCTTTTGCGCAGAGCGGGGTGATCGGCTCATGGTATACGATGGGTGTGAACGATGAAGCTTACTGGTCACTGCAGAAATACACCCGCAGGATCCGGCAGGAAACACCTGACAGTGAGGCATGCGACGAGCTGGAGAAGTCTATCATTGCACAGGTCGCAGATGAAGTACGGGTCGGCATTCAATGTGAACGTGCTGAGGTCATTATCGAGAAACGCATTGCCGGCTGCTGAGCCGGCGGCTTTTGAGTCCTCATCTCTGCACAGTATGGCGG
>CAMNDR010000178.1 GCA_946535685.1 uncultured Clostridia bacterium
GCATGAGTCCCCGGTACCGTATGCCGATATCGTGACCACCACCACCCACAAGACCCTCCGCGGTCCGAGAGGCGGCCTGATCCTGACGAACAACGAGTATCTTGCCAAGAAGATCAATTCTGCGATCTTCCCGGGCACCCAGGGCGGCCCGCTGATGCATGTCATCGCAGCCAAGGCTGTCTGCTTCGGTGAGGCGCTCAAGCCCGAGTTCAAGGACTACCAGAGACGCATTGTTGAGAATGCCAAGGCACTGGCGGACGGCCTCGTAAAGCGCGGCTTCAACCTCGTATCCGGCGGCACCGACAATCACCTGATGCTGGTTGACCTGCGTCCGTTCGGCATCACCGGCAAGGAGCTCGAGCACAGACTCGACGAGGTCTACATCACCGTCAACAAGAACGCGATCCACAACGATCCGCAGAGCCCGTTCGTGACCAGCGGCATCCGCATCGGTACACCGGCAGTCACCACCAGAGGCCTGGGCGTTGAGGAAATGGAGAAGATCGCTGAGTATATCTATCTCTGCGCTACCGATTTCGAGAACAAGGCAGATGAGATCCGTGCAGGTGTGACCGAGATCTGCACCAGGTTCCCGCTCTACGAGTAAGCATCCACTGTCGTTTATTGTCAGATCACAGGGAAACGCAGGTTTTCCTGTGATTCTGTGCCTATCTTAATGCAGGACGGAAAACGCATATGAACATCACGATTCATTCCCGCAAGTCAGTTATCAAGCTCCTGCGGACGAATTTCCCGGCGAATACTGTTGTCATCAGCTTCTATGATCCGCCTGAGCCGGATGAAAAACCGAGGAAGATCCCTTTCTCCGACTGGACAGATCAGAAGGTCTTTCAGATACCGCTTGATGACATCAGCTTCGATGCCACCGCCGAGCACAAGGTGAATTATGGCTCCTATTTTCCGGAGGCGGATGCGCTTGCCGGCTTTATCCTCGAGGCAGCCCGGGAGGGCAGGGATATCATCTGCCAGTGCGAGGACGGGCGCAGTCTGAGTGCCGGCTGTGCGGCGGCGATCCACGAGTATCTGTTCGGTGACGGGGTGTTTGTTTTCGCCGATTATCGCTATGCACCGAATCAGATGGTTTTCCACAAAGTCTACAACGCATTGTGGATGGCTGAGAGAAATTGAGCTTCCGAAGGCGAACCTGTTCCGGGTTCGCCTTTTCTGTCAGAATGGGCTGTGCCCGAAAGGAGTGACACACATGACACCGGAGGAAAAGATCCAGGCGATCACAGGCATCCGGCTCGGTACGAAGCAGAAAAAGCAGACCAGCGGCGAATTCATGCAGTCGATCACCGGCATGTACCAGCTTTCACCCGAGGCGGAGGAGCGTTTTTCCAAGAGCTTCATCGTCAACACCAAAGGCACCGTGCGTGTTGATCTTCTGTCGCTGGGAGTGCCGGCGCTGTTGTTTGCGGCGCTTGGGACGGTGCTGTATTTCCTGACCGTGGGCGGCGGCGGACTGTTCGTCATGCTGCTTATCATTGCGTATGCGCTGGGTGTGATACTCTTTTTCTGGTCGAAGTTCTCGTGGCGGATCGACTTTGACGGCAGCACGGGCTTTGTGCAGTATCATACGCTGTTCGGCGGTACAAAGACATACCATGTCCACGAGCTGATGGCATTTGAGACGCATATCACCTCCATCACCAATGCCCCGCTGAAATATGCAGGAGGCATGAGACGGCGCTCCTACAGGAATGCGTATTTCTTCCAGCTCAGGACGATCACCGCCAAGGAGTCACTCTATATCAGCACGGAGGACGGCCTGATCGTTGTTCCGGTCGCCTCAGCATGGCATTCCTCAAAGCTCTCCCGTGGTATCGGCGGGTATGTGGATTCTGAGAAATTTCTGACCTACCTTGATTTCTACCGCCGCTATATGCTCGAAAAGGATGATTACCCGGAGGACAATGCCGCCGTGCGGCATCATGATCTTTCGCCGGCTGTCCGCAGAGCGATCGCGGAAGCGCAGGAAAAGGGTGACCCGGCACCGGTTCCGGAGACATTTCCGGTGCTGCAGGCAGATGAGCTGGATCCGGTCGCCGTGATGCAGACCACGCAGGAAAAGCCGGTACACGACATCCCGGATATGTCCGTCCCTGTGACCGGCCTGCCGGAGACTGCGCCGGAGATCCCGAAGCCCCGGCCCGTACCGGAGCCGGAGGCAAAGCCGGCATCAGAGCCGGCGCCGAAATACCAGCCGCTGCCGGAACGCCCTGCCATGCCGGAGCGCAGCTCGGATTTCCCGGATCCGACAAAAACTGCATTTCCCGATCCTGCACGGAAGCCTGCAGCCGCAGTGAACGAGCCGCAGGCAGCGCCGGCGATCCCTGATGTAACGGAGGAACCGAAGCCTGTGCCGCATGAGAATGCCTTCCCGGATCCTGCAGCAAAGCCGCCGGTGGACGTGGATGCGCTGTTTGACCAGGTGCTTTCGGACTATGGAAAATCACGGCATCCGGAAAAGCCGAAAAAAGGCCTGTTCCGCCGATAGAAAGGAGTTCCTATGGCATCACCTCTTGCAGAAAAGATCCGTCCGCAGACGCTGGACGATGTGGTCGGGCAGCGGCATCTGCTTGCGCCCGGAAAACCGCTTCGCCGCATCATCGAAAGCGGCACCGTCCCGAATATGATCTTCTACGGCCCGTCGGGTGTGGGCAAGACGACGGTCGCCAGCATCATCGCAGCCCGCACGAATATGACGCTGCACATTCTCAACGGCACACAGGCCGGCATTGCGGACATCAAGAGCGTCATTGCAGATGTGGGGACATTCGCCTCCATGAACGGTATCCTGCTCTATCTCGATGAGATCCAGTATCTCAACAAAAAGCAGCAGCAGAGCCTACTGTCCTATATCGAAAAGGGCGATATCACGCTGATCGCTTCCACCACGGAGAATCCCTATTTCGCCGTCTACAACGCCGTCATCAGCCGCAGCACGGTCTTTGAGTTCAAGCCTGTGGATGCGTCGGAGATGGAACGGGCGGTGCAGCGGGCCTTCCGGGAGCTCGAAGGCATCGGCGGACAGCCGCTGCATGTCGAGGACGGCGTAACGGCGCATATCGCCCTTGGCAGCGGCGGCGACGTCCGCAAGGCCATGAATGCGGCGGAGCTCTGCGCACTTTCTGCGGAACCGGGGGAGGACGGTCTGCATGTGAGCCTTGCCCTGGCGCAGGAGCTGACCCAGCGCAGCAACATGCGCTATGACCGGGACGGCGATGCGCATTATGATATTCTGTCGGCGCTGCAGAAGTCCATCCGCGGCAGCGATGAAAATGCGGCGCTGCATTATGCGGCAAGGCTTCTCGAAGCAGGCGACCTGATCTCGCTGACCAGACGGCTGCTCGTGATCGCCTCCGAGGATGTGGGGCTTGCCTATCCGATGGCGCCGGTCATCGTCAAGGCGTGCGTGGACAATGCGCTTGCCCTCGGCCTTCCGGAGGCACGCATCCCGATCGCAGAGGCGATCATCCTGATGTGTACCGCCCCGAAGTCCAATTCTGCCGAAGCTGCGATGGATGCGGCGATCGCCGATCTGCAGAAGTACGGCCCGCTCGACTTTCCGCGCCATCTCCAGAACAAGCACTACGACGGCGAAGGCGCAGCGGTGAAGGGACAGCACTATCTCTATCCGCATGATTTTCCCAATCACTATGTCCGCCAGCAGTATCTCCCGGATGAGATCGCCGGTCATGTGTATTATGAATTCGGCGAGAACAAGACCGAACAGGCAGCACTGGCCTACCGCCGGAAGATCGTGGGAGAAGCGGAGCACCCGCAGAAATAATCCGGATGGCACAGGATAGCGATTGTACAGGAACGGTTGACATCCTTCCTGTTTTGTGGTACAATAAACAAAGGGCAGCACATCCTGCCCTGCAATCTGAATTTCGGAGGTGGA
>CAMNDR010000179.1 GCA_946535685.1 uncultured Clostridia bacterium
AGCGTGTCCAGTACGCCGTCCGGGCCGTAATCATAGGTATGATTATTGGCGATGGATACGATATCCACGCCCAGATCCAGCATGAGCTGCACATTGGCAGGATCCGCCCGGTAGGTATAGTCCTTGCCGACCGTCGCACTGCCACGGGTCGTGTAGGGGAATTCATTGTCCGCAAAGCAGATATCAGCCTTCTGCATGTGCTCCATGATCGTCTCGTCAAAGCAGGAGGAGGTATCCCGGCCGTGCGCTTCCCATCGGTTGGTCGTGCGGGCACCGTCTGCCACGCTGATATCACCGGTGAAGCAGAACATGTAATCAAACGGGATCTCGGGCTCTGTGGGCGGCTCTGTCTCCGGTTCCGCGGGGGCAGTTTCCGTCATGATTTCCGCTGCAGGCGCGGGTTCACTCGGCTCAATATGCTTCTCGGCAGAGCCGCATGCCGTCAGTGCCAGCGCACACAGGATAGCGGCAAGTTTGGCCAGATTTTGTCTCATAATGGTTCCTCCGTGGCTTTTTACAATTTTTCTATTGCATTTCTGCGTAATTTGTGCTACAATGATAAATGAGCAGGGTTCTTCTGTTATTTATTATACTACACGCGGTTGTAAAATGCAAGTGTTTTGCAATCCGCCGTCAATACGGCGGAGGCGCACAGCGCCTGAGCGTTCCGTTGAAGACCATCTGCCAAAGCACAATGCTATTGTGCTTTGCGATGGAGTGCAGCATATTGCATACCCTGCTCCGGACTGCAATATCTGATCGGGTTTCCCGGAAGGAGGGCGCTATGGCAAACCACGACACCAGCCTTACCAGAGTCAAAAGGCACCGCAATACAATCACGATCCTCATGTGCTTCTTCGGTGTGGGGGTGAATCTGCTGCTTGGAAAAGCGGCGGAGTACGCACCGTTTCCCCTGTATCTTGATACGGTCGGAACGATCGCCGCTGCCATCATGGGCGGTTATCTGCCGGGTGTGCTCGTCGGTTTCCTGACCAATGTCATCAAGGGTGTGACAGAACCGTCTTCCATCTATTATGGCATCCTGAATGTCATGATCGCAGCAGCAGCGGCATTTTTCAACGGGCGCGGCATGTTCCGCAGGTGGTATCTGCTCCCGGTCCCGATCCTTGCGTTCACACTGATCGGCGGCGGGATCGGCACACTGATCCCCTGGATGCTCGATGATCTGCCGTTTGACAGCGAATCCTTCAGCGGCACGCTCTATGCCACCGGGTTGTTCAATGAGAAAACAGCACAGTTCACCGCATCGCTTCTTACTGACCTGCTGGACAAGACACTCACGGTCATCCTCGTCATGCTGCTCATCCTGCTTCTGCCGCCGAAGATCCGGGAGCTCTTCAGCTTCAACGGCTGGATGCAGAAGCCGCTCTCCAGCGAGGAATCCGAGGCGGCCCGGAAGATCAATTTCCGTGTCATTTCGCTGCGCACCAAGATCATGCTTGCACTGGGCATCTCGCTGTTGGCGGTCTCCGTGTCAGCAACGGTCATCAGCATGCGTCTCTACCGTTCAGCGCTGATCAAGGATCATACGGCCCGTGTGAAGAATGTGGCCAGCATTGCAGCCGACATGATCGACGCAGAATCGGTGGATACCTATCTGAAAGAAGGGAAAAATGCTCCCGGATATGCCGAAACAGAGCGCATGCTCTATTCGCTGCGGGACAACACCGAGGACATCATGTACCTGTATGTCTACCAGATCCGGGAGGACGGCTGTCATGTTGTCTTTGACCTTGATGCAGAGGATGTGGAAGGCGCTGAGCCGGGCGAGGTGATCGGATTTGACGAGGGATTTTCTGATCAGATCCCGGCGCTCCTGGCAGGGGAGCGGATCGAGCCGATCGTCACAGACGACACCTTCGGCTGGCTGCTGACGGCCTATGAGCCGATCTATGACAGCACCGGGCGATGCGTCTGCTATGCCGCTGCGGATGTCTCCATGAACCGCATCGGTGCGATCGAGCGGAACTTCCTGGTGGAGATGCTCTGTCTGTTTCTCGGCATTTTCTTCGTGATCTTTGTGCTGATGTACTGGCTGATCGAATATCACATCATTCTGCCGGTCAACTCCATTGCGATGAGTACAGGAACCTTTGCATATGATTCCGAGACCGCCCGTGAAAGCAGCATAGAGCGCATCCACGATCTGAATATCCAAACCGGCGACGAGGTCGAGAACCTCTATCACGCCATCACCAAGACCTCGGATGATTCCATGCGCTATGTAGCGGATGTGCAGAAAAAGACCGAGGAGATCGCCCAGATGCAGAATGCGCTGATCCTCGTGCTGGCGGACATCGTGGAGAGCCGCGACCGGAATACCGGTGCTCATGTCCGCAAGACGGCTGCCTATGCCGATATCATTCTGCATCAGATGCAGGCGAAGGGCATGCATCCGGACATCCTGACCGATGACTATATCTCCGACGTGGTCAATTCTGCGCCGCTGCATGATGTCGGCAAGATCCAGGTGCCCGATGCGATCCTCAACAAGCCTGGCCGGCTCGATGAGGCAGAATTCGAGATCATGAAAATGCACACCACCGCCGGCAGGGATATCCTGTCCGAGGCGATCTCCCTTGTTCCGAACTCCGGCTACCTGTCGGAAGCCCGGAACCTTGCCGCTTTCCACCATGAAAAATGGGACGGCACCGGCTATCCTACCGGTATTTCCGGTGAGGAGATACCGCTGTCCGCCCGTGTAATGGCGGTGGCGGATGTGTTCGATGCGCTCGTTTCCAAGCGCAGCTATAAAAAGCCCTTTACCTTCGAGGAGGCAAAGCAGATCATCGTGGACGGCTCCGGGAAGCATTTTGACCCGGATGTCGTGGATGCTTTCCTCAATGCGGAGCAGGAGATCCGTGAGGTAGAGGCACGGTTCAGCAGCATGACGGATGAATCCGGCTGCTTCCACCCGGAAAAGATCACAAGCCGCAATGCGGCTGAATAAGGAGGAATTACAATGCTTCAGCTCGTCAGAGGATTTCGCGGAAAGCTCGAGGATCATCTGAATGTCAATCAGCCGATCCAGGTACAGATGCAGACGCTCGGCAATGCGGTGTATGACACCTGCTGCTTTGGCGTGGATGCACAGGACAAGCTCTCCGATGACCGTTACATGGTCTTCTATAACCAGACCAGATCGCCCGGCGGTGAGATCACATACCAGAACCAGCAGAATGCATCGCAGTATACTGTCTCGCTCAATGCGCTCCCGCAGTCGATCAACAAACTGGTCTTCACCGTCAGCATCGACGGTGCCGGCACGATGGGACAGATCCAGTCCCATATCATCACGATTTCGCAGAACGGCACAACAGCGCTGGAGCTGCGTATGACCGGCGCTGATTTCAGGAGCGAGAAGGCCATCATCGGCATAGAGATCTACCGCAAGGGCGTATGGCGCCTCTGTGTGACAGCCAGCGGCTTCAACGGCGGTCTGGGGGATCTGCTCCAGAGCTATGGCGGTGAGATCGCCGATCCGGCCCCCGCACCTGCGCCGGCTCCCATGCCTGCACCTGCACCGGCACCTGCGCCTGCTCCGAGCGGGATGAACCGCCCGGATTACGGCAACCGGAATTTCAAGTCCGAGCTGAACCGCCCGGCAAGACCTGCGCCCGCACCTGCACCTGCCCCCATGCCCGCGCCTGCTCCGGTACAGCCGTCCAAGGTGGAGCTGCGCAAGGGGCAGAAGGTCAGCCTTGAAAAGAAGGGCAGCGGCGGCGGAGAGATCGTCATCAACCTCAACTGGAGCCAGCCGCAGCGCAGAGGTCTGTTCGGCTTTAGCGGCGGCGATTCGATCGACCTTGACCTTGAGTGTCTGTTCGAGCTGGAGGACGGGCTGATCGGTGCCGTTCAGGCAGTCGAGGATCATCTCGCCGAAGAACGGATAGCCGGTG
>CAMNDR010000180.1 GCA_946535685.1 uncultured Clostridia bacterium
CGGATGCCGGATGTACGGTGATCTACGGGCCGCACAATATGAAGGTGCATTCCAAGCTCCTGCTGATCTCCCGCCGGACAGAGGGCGGCGTGCAGAATTTCGTGCAGGTCGGCACCGGTAATTATAATGAGAAGACCGCCCGCATCTATACGGATCTCTGCCTGATGACATCCAATCCGGAGATCGCCGAGGATGCACGGCATGTGTTCGATGCACTCTCGACGGACAGCCTTGTGGAGCATACCAATGCGCTCATGGTAGCGCCGCTCTGCCTGCGCAGCAAGCTGCTTGCCATGCTCGAGGAGGAGATCATCCACGCCAGAAACGGCGAGGAGGCGTATTTTGCCGCCAAGGTCAACTCCATCAGCGACAAGGGGCTCATGGACAAGATCGTGGAGGCATCGCAGGCCGGCGTCAAGGTCGAAATGGCCGTGCGCGGCATCTGCTGCCTGAAACCGGGCGTTCCCGGCTACACCGACAATGTCCGCATCGTCAGCATCGTCGGACGCTACTTAGAGCACAGCCGCATCTACATCTTCGGCACGAAGAAGCGGCGGCGTGTGTTCATCAGCTCGGCAGACTTCATGACCAGAAACACGGTACACCGTGTCGAGGTCGCAGCCCCCTTGCTGGACGAAAACCTGCGGGAGCAGGCAGTCTCGCTCGTGCAGCTCTGTCTTGCCGACAATACCAAGGCCCGCATCGGGCAGCCTGACGGCAGCTTCGTCCACTGCATCCCTGTGACCGGCAAGAATGCCGTCAATGCGCAGGAGATCCAGTATGAAAATGCAGTTGCCGCTGCCAAAAAGCGGTAATGCAGCGATCCGGCTGGGATCAAGCGAAAGGAGAAACCATTGGAAGAAAAGGAACCCACACTTCAAAAAGAGCCGCCGATCTTAGAGGAAAAGCCTGAGACCGCGCGGCATTCCACCTGGCGTGAAAATGCCCAGAAATCGCTCTGGACACTGCTGACGGTTGCGGCTGCGATCATTTTCTACTATCTGATCCAGTCGCTCGGGGAGATCTCCGGCTATCTGGCGGCACTGTTCAAGGGCATCAGCCCTGTGCTCTGGGGTCTGGTCTTTGCCTATCTGCTCAGTCCGATCGTCCGGTTCTATGAGCGGAATCTGACAGAGATCGCCACCCAGAAAAAGCCCCTCTCCGAAAAGGGGCCGAAGCGCATCCGGATGCTTTCGGCAATGCTGACGCTGCTGTCGGCGGTCGCCTTCATCACGATACTGCTGCTGCTGGTCATCCCGGAGATCTCAAACAGCGTCACCGGCATCGTGAAAGCGCTGCCGTCGCAGATCGACCGGCTGATGGAGCAGCTTCGCAACCGCACATTCTTTGACAACGGGAGCGCCCTTGGCCAATATGCCAACAGCGCCATCCTCAGCGGACTGGATGCAGCCGAGAAATGGCTTGTCACCGAGCTTCCGAAGCAGGCGCAGACCATCGGCGGCTACTTCTTCACCGGTGTCAAGGGTGCTTTCAGCGTGGTCTATAACCTTGTGATCGGTCTGATCATCTCGACCTATGCAGCGATCGACAAGGATAAGCTGCTGCGGCAGTTCAAGCAGGTCATGTACACGATCCTGCCGACAAAATCCGCCCAGACCACAGGCGAAATGCTCAAGCGGGGCAATCTGAAGCTGAGCGCCGCCATCCACGGCAAGATCTTCGATTCGCTCATCATCGGCCTGATCCACTTCGTTCTGCTGAGCTTCGCCAATCTTCTGCCGTGGTTCGATTATCCGTACCCGGTGCTGCTGGCGGTGATCGTCGGCGTCACAAATGTCGTACCGTTCTTCGGGCCGATCGTGGGCGGTGTCATCACGTCACTGCTGGTGCTGTTCGAGAATCCGTCCGCTGTGATCCCGTATGTCATCATCGTCGTGGCGCTGCAGCAGTTTGACAGCAGCTTCCTCGACCCGCATATTGTCGGCGCCCGCATTGGTCTGCGGCCGTTCTGGTCGATCTTCGGATGCCTGCTCGGCAGTGCGATCCTCGGTGTTCCGGGCTTTGTGCTCGGCCCGCCGGTCGTGGCATTCGCCTATGAGATCGCCAGCGACTGGACAGACCGCAATCTGCGGAAGAAGCACCTTGAGAAGGAATTTGAGCTCATTCCGGAGGAGGAAAAGCGCAAGGTGGAGGCCGCAGAGGAGGCACCCAAGGTGCCGGAGATCCGGCGTGCCAAGGAATTCTGCCAGAAGGCAGCCGCCAATATCTCCGCAGGCATCGAAAAGCTGCGGAATTCCAAATAACAGAAAGCCAGCCCCGCATGATTTTGCAGGGCTGGCTGTGTTTTATCTGTTCACATATTCCTCAAATGTCCCGGTAAACGTCCCGGCGCCCTTTGCTGCAGAATAGATCAGAACAATGGCGGCATCGCTGGCATTAACAACATCGTCACGGTTATAGTCGCCGTAGAGCGCATGCGGCTCTGTGCTCATCTCCTGCCAGTCGCTGAGCGATTCCGGCACCGGAAGCATATCGTAGTGATCGCTTGGTTTCGCCCAGACGTTTGTCTGGATGATCTGCTCTCTTATGACATCCCGGAATTCCTCGCCCAAAAGCTCACAGGCGTTCCCGTAATTGACGTAGTCCGTGCCGAGTCCGCAATCCACCTGCCCCGGATAGGTCTCCACAACAGGCAGGTTTTTCAGGGAGATCAGATCGCCGACCTGCAGCGTTTCACCGCCTGGCACCATGTGCCAGTAGTTGAGGATCACAGGACAGACAATGGAATCATTCACTGTGACGGTGATATAATTTTTGATGAACGGGTCATCTTTGTACTGGAGAATGCCCGTCACAAGATAATCGGCGTCTGTTTCCGGGATCACCAGCTTCTGTGTACCTTCCCAGCCATCCAGCCCCTCCAGATCTTCCTGATAATGGGGTGCTGTGGAATAATACAGGAATTTGTCTGTCTGGATGACAGTAGGCTCACCCTTACGAACATAGGCAGAAAAGCTCGCAGCATAGTCGCCTGCGCCATGCCTTGCAGCATAATTAAGGAGCTTTGCGGCATCGCTGGCATTCACTTCCTTGTCATTGTTGAAGTCACCGGAAACATAGTCCGGCACGGTCATCGTGGGCTGGAATGGCTGCACCGGTTCCCATTCTGCAGTCGAATCATAGTTGAAATGATTCAGATCGGCGTCTTCACTGAGCATCAGGATCTGTGCCGGTGTCAGCTCGCCCTGCAGATTCCCGGTCGCAAATAGCGTGTTGAATTCCCGCACACCATTGCCGATACTGGTGCAGTGCATCTCTGCTTCAATGCCGAGCGCTTTGAGCTTTTCCCGGAAAATGGCTTCCACAGTCCCCTTTGTTTCGTTCTGATACTGTTCCCTTGCCTGCTCATAAGCAAGGGTTGCGGCCTTATAGGCATCATCCTTTTCCGCAAGTACTGCCTGATATGCCTCCTGTGTCGAGCTGCCGCTTCTGAACTGATCCCAGGCGGCACGAGCCTGTGTATACAGCGCATTATGCGTTTCATAGGTTGTTTCTTCCATTGCCTCAAGTTCCTTTTTGGCATTGAAGATCTTTTCGCTCTCAGCATCATCAAGTGCCATGTCCAGGTAAACCGGGATCACCGCCGTGCCCTTTTCGATCTCCTCCACGAGCCTTTCACCGAGTTTGTCATAGTTCCCGGCCGGCTCCTCCGCAGCAGCACCAAGCGGCATTCCTGCAGTCAGAATGGCAAGTGAAAGGATCCATGCAGCTATGTTTTTCATCATACCAATCAACCTCCTTGTAAAAAGATGGATCACAGAATTTTTCCTGTTACTAATATAAATCGGATGAGACGCGCAAAGTGTGACAGGATTTTCAAAGCATGAAATAAAATATCCTTTATT
>CAMNDR010000181.1 GCA_946535685.1 uncultured Clostridia bacterium
TGCAGCAAGTACATCAACATGTTCATGCAGCCCGCCTGCACAGCCGGTTATTCCATGTCCGCCTATACCGGACAGAATTACGGGGCAGGACGCTTTGACCGGATCAGCGAAGGACTGCGGGTATGTCTTGCGATCGCCGGGATCTCCTATGCGGTGCTCGGCATGGCCATGCTGGTTTTCCCCCGGTTCCTGGCATCCTTGCTCCTCAGCGGTGAGGCGCAGATCGCGCATGCGGCAGAATTTCTGCCGATCTGCGGCATCATGCTGTTTGCGGTGGACATGCTGTTCGTTGTGCGCAGCGCCGTACAGGGCATGGGCTTTCCGCTGATGCCGATGCTCTCCGGTATCCTGGAGATGGTGCTCCGCATCGGTACGATCTCGCTGTTCATTGGTCAGATCGGATTCCGTGCCACGGCCTATGCAGAGGCATGCGCCTGGGTCGGTGCGCTGCTGCTGAATGCGATTGCGTATAAGGTCATTTTTGCAAGAGAAAGCGGCCGAAAGGCACTGCCGCAAAACACTGAGATCTGCACCGTGCGCTCATGACAAAAAACGCGCCCCTTTCGCAATGCGGAGGGGGCGTTTCTGTATTGCCTGTCCCAAGGCAGCACCGCACAAAGCCCGCCTGATGCGCTGTGTAAGCAATCCCCTGCGGAAGGGCAGCCGGCTTGGCTGGGAGGTCAGCGCATCGCACACAGAGAATGTCTTTTCAGTGAAGATCACGATCCCTGAACCCTGACAAAACGAGGAGCCGCACACCGCAGCTCCTCGTTTTTGGCATCATTCCGTTTTTGGCAGCGGATAAAACCGCATGTCCAGCCTTTTCTCAAATTCCTCGATCGGCAGCGGCTTGTCAAACAGATAGCCCTGTGCCATTTCACACCGGCTCTCCTGCAGCAGTGCAAGCTGCGCCGGTGTTTCCACGCCTTCCACAATGCATTCCAGCCCGATCTCCTTCGCCATCGAGACAACATGGCGGAACATGACACTTCTCGTGCTGCTGCTGCTTTCGCCGTCGATCGGAAGGAAAATGCGATCCACCTTCAGCACGTTCCACGGCACGA
This sequence comes from uncultured Clostridia bacterium, assembly GCA_946535685.1. Classification (GTDB taxonomy): domain Bacteria; phylum Bacillota; class Clostridia; order Oscillospirales; family Ruminococcaceae; genus UBA3855. The sequence continues at coordinate 1,065 of CAMNDR010000181.1, forward strand.
CCCGGATCAGGTTCAGTGAGGAATAGCCCATGCCGAAATCATCCACAGATGTCCAGATCCTCTCGGCCTGCAGCGCTTCCACGACCCGCTTGAGATCCTTGAACTCGACATCCGTCGTGGTCTCCGTCAGCTCGATCTCAATGTACTCATGCGGCACCTGATATTTGTCAATGATGTGCAGCAGCATCTGTACAAGATTCGGATTGACCATGTGCCGCCGGGACAGATTCACCGACACCCGCACAGGCCTTTTCCCGGTATCCAGCCATTCCCGGATGTCTCTGCAGACCAGCTCAAGCATCATAAAATCCAGCCGGCAGATATCGCTGCTTTCCTCCAGCACCGGTATGAAATCCATCGGCGGCACGATCTTTCCGTCATGGAACCAGCGGCAGAGCGCCTCTGCGCCGCATAGCTCACCGGTTGCCGTATCCACCTTGGGCTGATAAAATGCCCGGAATTCGCCTTTTTTCAATGCATCCGGAAACATTCCCTGGATCCGTCTGGTACGTTCCCGCTCCGACATCAGCATGTCCGAATAGAAAACAATATTCCCTCTGCTGCCCATCTTTGCCGCCTGGCAAGCCGGCATGATCCTGTTCATGATCGAATCCGGCGTTTTGACTTCAAAGCCGTCAGGCACCCGGAACACGCCGGCACAGCTATTGATCAGCACTGTTTTTCCGCTGTCATTTGCAAGCACAATGGCCTCATTCAGATAATCCAGCAATTCCGGCAGGTCATTCTGGTCGCAGACACAGACAAACGCATCTCCGCCAAGCCGTGAAACGATGCCTTTTTCGCCGATCAATGACTCGATATGCTGGTAATGATTGCGCAGCACCGTGTCACCGCCGGAGCGGCCGAATTCCTGATTGACAAGCGAGAAATGGCGCAGGCTGTAATTGACCGCCGCCTTGCCGTTCAGTCCGCCCGGTTCCCCTTTCCACAGGAGATAGTTGAAAAAACTGCGGAGATTCCGGAATCCCATGTCATCATAAAACGCAAGCTCCTCGGCGATGACCTGCAGCCGGTTCCGGCTGATAAAGGCAAGCGCCGTGCGCATTGTAAGATCGACCCGCCGCCGTTCCTCTTCTGTCAAGGGCGGTTCATCCGGCGACATAAATACAGTCATTGTGGAAATAGACATCAGTCTTGTCACAAACCGGACAGTGTGAACCGGTCTGCCTTCAATTCCCAGGTCAAAGCTGCACATTGTCTCACCGATCTCCAGCTTTTCGTCGGCAGGATTACGGTAGAAATGTGTCACACCCTTGCAAAGCCGCAGCAGCGAGGCGATCTCATTGAGCACAGACTCGATCCTCGGAATATCAAGTGTCTGGTTGACGATCTGCGTCAGCGATGCAAGTTCCTCATAAAGCTGGTAAAACCGCAAAGTACGCTTCTGATCCATAATCCATCCTCCGTTCTCACAAATTTCATCTTCTGTCCTCTTCTCTGTTTTGATACCAATTTTCATGCAATCTATGGATCGCATCAATGGATTGATCGCCGCCGCAGGCAGCGTTGAAAATGGCAGGCGCATCTGCGCGCGCTTCCCATCAGGCTGTTTCGATCGCTTGATGAGAAATGAGTAGTACAAACTTTACCAAACTAATTATATCCTATTTTTGAACAAAAATCAATAGACAAACTGTGAATTTGCGCGAAAAGCCCCCACAGTTACCATACTGTGGGGGCTTTCGTTTTCAGCGGGCTCCTCATTTCATCCGCAGATCCTGATACAGCAAGCCGCATTTCGTGCAGTACCAGACCAGTCTGCCGGAACGAAACAGCGGCATTCTGACCTGCAGGTTCCATTCCGGATACTGCCGGTACAGCAGCACAGAGCTCGCATTCACATACGCCACGAAGGAGATATAGTGCTCCTTTGTCATTTCATGCTCTGAGGAGAGATAGAGCTCCCCGCCAATGTCCTCGACCTGAAGCTGTTCATGCGCTTCTGCCTTTCTTGGCTCCAGGGCTGAAAGCCTGCTCCCGCAGCAAGTCACGGAGGCATCAGATGCGGCGGTGAGGATATTCCCGCACGACCTGCAGACGTAAAATTTCAGTCGCTTCATGTTGGCATTTCCTTTCTGTTTGCTGATCTCTCCGGAAAGCAGCACCTGGATATCCGTACCGAGTGCATCTGCAAGTGCTGCAAGGAGCGAAATATCCGGGCATCCGTTCCCGCACTCCCATTTTGACACCGCTTTATCGCTGACACAGAGCTGCTCCGCAAGCTGTTTCTGTGTCAGATGCAGCTCTGTCCGGAGCCGGCGAATCAGCGCACCTGTTCTGACCTGATCCATTTTGTCACCTCTTTCCGCAGTTTCGGGATCCCTTGCTTTTATCATACCAGATACCGTGCGGTTTGTCAATCCACGGGGTGTAGAATCAAGGATGCAGAAAAAAGAGAAGAGGAGGGTCTCCCCTCCTCCCGGCTTTGTATTCATCAGGTACCATTCAGATACCGATAGAATTCAGATTTGCTCTGGCACTTTTCGATCGCAGCCTGCTCAGAAACAATACCACGCTTTACGAAGCGGGCGAGCTCCTGGTCGAGACACATCATGCCGTACTGCTTACCGGACTGGATCGCCGACAGCAGCAGGTGAACCTTGTCGTCACGGATCATAGCGGAGCACGCATCGGTAACTGCCAGGATCTCCATGCAAGCCTCACGGCCCTTGCCGTCGAGTCTCGGGAGCAGTGTCTGGGAGATAACGCCTACGAGGTTGTTTGCGAGCTGGGTTCTGATCTGACCCTGCTGATGCTCCGGATATACGTCGATGATACGGT
>CAMNDR010000182.1 GCA_946535685.1 uncultured Clostridia bacterium
TGAGACATACTGGAAATATGCCTATGCGGTGATCTTCCGGATTCTGCACGGGAGTGTGAGCCGGGAGGAGATCGAGGAATGCACGGCGGATGTCCTGAGCGATGTGACGCTGCATTACGAGTCTGCCCGCATCGGCTCGCTGAAAGCCTACATCGGCACCGCCGCAAAGCGCCGTGCCATTGACCGGCTCCGCAGTATCAGCCGGCATGTCGGAGATGTCTCCCTCGACAGCGACACAGCGCCGGAGCTGACCTCCGGTGAGGATGTTGCTGCGGCTGCGGAGGCGTCGGAGCAGTCGGAGCGTGTGCTCTTGGCGGTGAAGGCGCTCGGTGAGCCGGATGCAAGCATTGTGATCTATAAGTATTATTATGATATGAATTCCGTGCAGATCGGGAAGTATCTCGGGCTGAACCCCGTCACTGTCCGCAGCCGCTGCAACCGTGCGATGAAGCGGCTGCGTGCGGCGCTGGCCGATCTGGAATGAGTGAGGTGTAGCTTTATGAATAACAAGAAGATCATACGGCTGCTGCGTCAGGCAGATGCCGAAAAAATTGCGGAAAACTGGCCGTTCCCGGATGAGAAGGCCGGAGAGCGGATCTATGCGAAGCGGCAGAATCCCGGGGAGCTGCCGATGGAGGATATTGTGCAGGATGAGGTGCTCATCGAGCGCCGCAGCGGTGCCGGACGGTTCGCAGCGATCGCAGCGGTCTGCCTGCTGACCGTCGGAACGGTCGGCGGGATCGGGCTGATGCGGCATATGCACAGTCAGGAGCCCGTCACGGAGCTGCCCGCTGCGGAGGAGGAGCTGACCGCCGGAACACAGCCGGAAACAGCGGAGCTGCCCGTCATTGCGACAGTGTATGCGGAGGACAGAGCTGCATCTGAGGCGAACGAACAGCCGGAGAGCACTGCCGGGGAACCGGAGGCCTTCTCGCAGGAAGCCGAACAGACGGCAACGGATGCGAGCGAGCCCGCTGCTGTGCCGGAAAAGAGGACTGTAAAGCCGGACAGGAAACCGGCGGAGACAACGGCGGCAAAACAGTCTGCTACCGGGGAGCCTGTGCGGGAAACGGCGACAGAAGCGGTACAGGCGGAGACCGCGGCGCGGGATCCACGGCTGGAACAGGTCTATCAGCTTTTGCTTCCGTTTGCAGAAGCGCACAGCGAGATGACGGTCATCCGTGCCGGAGAGTTCTGGGATCACTATTTTACGACACATCCGGATGCACAGCAAGCAAAGAATTTAGAGGATAATATGGTCGTTCTCGAGTACCCGAATGCGTATCATATGGCATATCGTGTGGATATCCGGTATTTTCTGCAGGAGAATGGCATTGATGATGTGGTGGCAATCAATCCGCTGACCGGAACCGATTCACAATTGTCAGATCAGCGCATCACTCTTGAAGAAGCGAAGCGGATCTGCATGCAGAGCAGTGATGCATGGGAAGCAGCAAGAACGATCGGGAACCGCTATCGTGCGGATTTGGTAGCAGAAGCTGTCAAAGATTATTCGCTCTTCTATTTCGATGGCACCCAGACTGAGGGCATCATGATCCGGTATGGGAACGGTGTGCATATTTACCACCTGTCACGCAAGGATGACCCGCTGCCAAACCGTGTGCTCGCAACAACCGGAAATGCACCGGCGCTGTATCCTGCCAGCCAGATCTCGATGAAGAATGTCTCCTACATCCTCAGATGGATTGACACCGAGCTCGGAAAGAACGATCCGGAGCTTTCCGATGAGCAGGTCACGCAGCTCCGGGCGCTTGAGGAAGAGGAAAAATCCCTCTGGACGACGAAATACATCCGCCGTAGGCTGGAGATCGTCGGTGCATTGTCTGATGATGCGCCGAGACTCACGCTGGAACAGGCGGAAGAACTCTGCGAAAAGTGCGGGAAGAATGCGGAGTTTTGCTCTATGATGCTCATGGATCGCTATGTCCCGGATTATGAATGTGGCAGCGGCGTGGACAGAAATGTCTATGTGCTCAGCGACCACGAGACGATCAACGTCGTGAACAAAAACCGGATCTATTACGAGGACACCGCTTCCGACCCGCCGCTTATCCGGCAGCTTTGCGAATAACGGACAAGTTCCTTTCCTCCTTTCCCCCTCTCAAGTCTGAGAGGGGGAAACTTTTTTGCGGGGTTTTCGTAAAAAGGGGTCGCAGGGCGAAGCCCCGTCCTCTCTTTCTCTCCCTCAGAAAAATTTTTTCAAAAACCCCTTGACAAGTTATTATCTTTGTGATATAATCATAATAGAAATAACAAAAGAAAGGCCTGATCCACATGCAGAATGAACAGGAATTCCTGAGCAATTATCATCTGGAGGACTATGAACGTCCGTCCGTAACCGCCGATGTCGCCGCTTTCACCATCCGGCGCACCTCTGAGGAAAGCTACCGCAAGGAGCCGGAAAGCAGGCTGGCACTGCTGCTCATCCGGCGTGGAGCGCACCCCTTCAAGGACTGCTGGGCGCTGCCGGGCGGCTTCCTGCAAAAGGGGGAGACCATCGAGGGCTGCGCTCTCCGGGAGATCCGGGAGGAGACCGGCGCAGCACCGGCGGCGCTTCGGCTGGTCGGCATATTCTCCGAGCCGGAGCGTGACCCGAGAGGCTGGATCCTCTCCGCCGCTTTTGCCTCCGTCATCACCGAGGGCACCGTGCAGGGCGGGGACGATGCCGCCGAGGCGCAGTGGTTCGATGTGCAGTTCGAGCCGGACAGCGACGGGCTGTTCCGCCTGACGCTCACGCATGGCGAGACCGTGCTTTCCGCCGTTCTCGCCGAGCAGTCCGCACAGCACGGCGGCTGTGCATTCCTCATCCGGGACAGCGGCAGCCTTGCCTTCGACCATGCCGCCATCATCGCTGCGGCACTTTCGGCGCTGCGCAATGAAGCCGGAAAATTCGGGGCGATCTTCGATTTTCTCCCTGAGACCTTCACCCTCACCCAGCTCCAGCAGGTGCAGGAGACCATCCTGAACATCTCCGTCCTGCCTGCCAATTTTCGCCGGAAGGCTGCAGAATATGTCGAGGAGACCGAGGAATATACCTCCGGCGCAGGACATCGTCCTGCGAAATTATTCCGTAAAAAAGGCTGATCCAATATTCGACCTTTGCGCCGAAGGCGCATTGGGAGAATGATGCCAGCGGGCGCTGCCCGCCGGCCTGCGAAGCTGTTCCGGAGAAAGCATGTATAACCAGCATATCTGAAAGGAGTATTTCTATGTTTGTGAAATTTTTACCCAGCCAGTACATCCTCCGCTACCGCAAGGGCAAGCTCGTTGCCGAGGGCGAGGGTCTGTCCTTCCTCTGCATGGAGCAGTTCAACTCCGCCTGTGCGGTTCCGGTATCCAATACGGATGCGGATTTCATCTTCGAGGAAACCACGCAGGATTTCCAGAAGGTTTCTGTCCAGGGACAGCTCACCTACCGCATCATGGATTATAAGCAGACTGCCTCCGCCATTGATTTCACCGTCAATCTGCGGACAAAGGCCTATGTCAATGACCCTATGCGCAGCCTGTCCAAGCGCATTGTCAACATCGCCGGCGTGCTCATCAAGAATGTGATCGGCGAGATGGAAATGACCGAAGCCGTGCAGTCGAGCCGTGCGCTGGCGGACAAGGTGCTGTCCTGCCTGCAGAACGATCCGGAGATCAAGGGACTCGGCATCGCCGTGACGGGATTTTCCGTGCTGCAGATCGCCGCTGCGCCGGAGACCGCCCGTGCGCTGGAAGCATCCACCCGTGAGGAGATCCTGCGGCAGGCGGATGATGCGCTCTATGAGCGTCGCAATGCATCCATCGAGCAGGAGCGCCGGGTCAAGGAAAATGA
>CAMNDR010000183.1 GCA_946535685.1 uncultured Clostridia bacterium
GTGCTTTGATGGAGTATTCCATTTCCCGGCAGAGCGTCAGCAAATCCTTCCGCACCAGGCCCGGCAGCACGTACCAGCTCCGGGATCTGCTCCTGCTCCGCCGCCGTCCGGCCGATCGACGCACCGTCCTGCAAAGCCTCGATCTGCAGGTGCGTCCCGGCGAAGCGGTCGGCCTCGTCGGGCGCAACGGCTGCGGCAAGAGCACCGTCCTCAAGCTCGTGAGCCGCATTCTCTATCCGGATGCAGGCACTGTCACACTGAACGGCCGTGTTTCGGCGCTGCTGGAGCTTGGTGCCGGTTTCCATCCCGACCTCACCGGCATTGAAAACATCCGCACGAATGCCGCCATCTTCGGCCTGACCAGAGCCGAGACTGACCGCCGCCTGGACGACATCATCCGCTTTTCGGAGCTTGGCAGCCGGATCCGCGAGCCCGTGCGGACGTATTCCTCCGGGATGTATATGCGCCTTGCATTCTCGGTCGCCGTCCATGTCGATTCGGATATTCTGCTGATTGACGAGATCTTAGCCGTCGGCGATGCCGCCTTTCAGGAGAAATGCTTTGCCCGCCTGCAGGAGATCCGCCGCAGCGGCACGGCGATCCTGCTGGTATCGCACGACACAGCCCAGCTCCAGTCCGTCTGTGACCGCTGTATCTGGCTGCAGGACGGTATTCTCCGTGCCGAGGGATCCCCGGCGCAGATCTGCGCAGACTATCTCAGCGAGCAGCACCCGCCCGCATGAACGCTACCGCAGGATCTGCCAGAGCAGCACGCCCGCCGCAGCCAGCAGCTCTGCGCCTGCCGCCACGATCACGCCGATATACAGCTTCTTCCGGGTGCTTCGCTTCGCCAGCTCCTGCTGCTTCTCGATCTCATCGAGCGTTTCGCCGTTCAGGAATGCCAGCACTTCACGGTAGGTCTGGATATCGTTCCTCGCCTTGAGCTGTTCCATTTTATGGAACGCCAGAAAGATCACGACCGCCAGCACTCCGGCAAGCACGCATCCGAGCAGCCTGCCGATCTCACCGCCGTACTCCACCAATGCCGTCACACCGAACATCAGCACAAACATACCGGCCACACCAAGCCATTGCAGCCCCTTCAGGCTCTTTGCATCCTCATTCTGAACCGTTTGTTTCATAATCTCCGCATCTCCTTTGATCAGATTATCAAGTGTCACGCCGAACAGATCGCTCAGGAGCAGCAGGCTGTGTACATCCGGATAGCTTTTTTCCGTCTCCCAGTTGGAAACCGTCTGACGGCTGACATATGCCTTCTCCGCCAGTGTCTCCTGCGACCAGCCCTGCTCCGTTCTGAGCCTTTTGATCGTCTTGCCAAGCTCCATCGTGACCCCTCCTTTCAGCAGGGGCTTTCCCTGCTGACCTCATCATAGCAGATGTGCAGAAAAAAAGCAACCAAAGCTCTTTGACATCCAACAAAAATCGTTGTCAAAGAGCTTTGACATTACGTATCTGCGCCATTTCCGAGCTGAAATCTCCCCGGCAGCAGTTCTCCGAGCGGATGCACACCATCCGTCAGGATGACCCGCAGATCCTCCCCGCCGAACTCCGCCAGAACCTGCCTGCATGCCCCGCAGGGCATACAGGGCGCATCCGGTGCCTGTCCCTCCGGTGCTCCGCAGATCGCAATCGCCCGGATCTTCCGGTGTCCCTCCGAGACCGCCTTGACGACCGCCGTCCGTTCTGCGCAGATGCATTCGCCATAGGCGGCATTCTCCACATTGCACCCTGTATAGACCGTCCCGTCCTCTGTCAGGAGCGCTGCGCCGACCGCAAAATGCGAATACACGCAGTAGGACTGTTCCCGTGCCGCACGGGCTGCCTGCATCAGTGTTTCCTCCATAGGCTCCCCCTCCTCTTGCAATTTCACAGCAAGTGTGCTATAATGAAACAGGAGGCCGCAAAGCCTCCTGTTTTTAGGCAACACCGCACAGAGCTGGTGGTGCAGATGCGCAGCCAGATTTTTCGTCAGATTGTATAGAAATGACGCCGCTGGGCTGGCGCCCAGCAAGGAATTTCTGTGCAAGATGACGGAAAAGATGCAAGCAGATGTGCCGCCAAGCCGTCAGGCGGGCTTTGTGCGGTATTGCCTTTACACATTACTTGGAAATGAGCGCCAGTGTATCTCTTGCGATCAGCAGCTCCTCATTGGTCGGAACGACCCATACCTGCACCTTGGAATCGGAGCGGGAGACCTTCTGGAGCTTGCCGTGAATGCCCGCATTGGTCACGGTGTCGATCTTGATGCCGAGGATATCCATATCCGCACATACATCCTCACGCACGTCCGGCGCATTCTCGCCGATACCGCCGGTGAACAGCACTGCATCCAGGCCGTTCATCGCAGCCGCAAAGGCACCGATGTACTTCTTGATCTGGTAAACGAGCATTTCCTTGGACAGCAGTGCTCTCTTGTTGCCCTGCTCCGCTGCAGCGGATACGTCACGGTTGTCCGAGCCGACGCCGGAAACGCCCAGGAAGCCGGACTTCTTGTTCATATAATCGCTCATCTCAGCCGGTGTGAAGCCGTGCTTCTCCATGACAAAGGTCACAGCAGACGGATCCACAGCGCCGGTTCTGGTGCCCATCAGCACGCCGTCGAGGGGTGTGAAGCCCATCGTGGTATCCACGGACTTGCCGCCGTCAATGGCAGTGATGGAAGAGCCGTTGCCGAGGTGGCAGGACACGATCTTGAGATCCTTGACATCCTTGCCCATTGCCTTGGCGAGCGCCTGGGAAACAAAGCGGTGAGAGGTGCCGTGGAAGCCGTACTTTCTGACATGCAGCTTCTCATAATCCTCATACGGCAGACCGAACATGAATGCCTTCTCCGGCATGGTCTGGTGGAATGCCGTGTCGAATACAACAGCCTGCGGTACGGAAGCCGGCATGACGGACTTGCAGGCACGCAGTGCCAGCGCATGGGCATGGTTGTGAACCGGTGCCAGATCACGCAGCTCGTCGATCTTGTCGATGACCTCATCGGTCACGAGGGTCGTCTCAGAGAAGACCTCAGCGCCCTGCACGATACGGTGGCCGACAGCGGAAATCTCGCTCATGTCCTTGATGACAGCAGCATCGCCGGTGGTCAGTACCTCCACGAGCTTCATGAAAGCCTCGGTGTGGGTCGGGAATGCGCAGTCTGCATCATAGGTTCTTCCGTCAGCAGTCTTGTGGGAAACGTGGCCGTCGATACCGATGCGGTCGCAGTTACCCTTTGCCAGGACGCTCTCGTCCTCCATGTTCAGGAGCTGGTACTTCAGCGAGGAGCTGCCTGCATTGACAACTAAAATCAGCATATGACTCTTCCTTTCGGTTTTGAAATAAATGGATGCCCCGCACAAGCCGGGCAGTCATTACTATTATAACCAATTCAGCGGAAAATTGCAAGTGTTTTTTCAAACATTTTACAATTCCGGTAAAAATTAACCGTATTCACCCATCCAGAAAGGAGCAAAACCATGAATATGAAACCATTTCTTCCGCTTCTCCTCGTCCTTGCCCTGACCGGGTGCAGTGCGCAGCCCGATCCCGCGCAGCCGTCAGCAACAGAAGCCCCTGCAGTGCAGGAGACCGAGGCTTTGACAGAGGCACCGGCAGAAACGGAGGCCGTCACAGAGACGCCGGAGGAGGCTGCCTACCGGTTTATCCGGGATGAGCTTGTCCCGAAGTATGGCCTTGCTGAGCCCAACGCAGTGTTTGCACAGCGGAAGCTCACCGATGACGGTTTCAGCGAGTGGCAGCAACTGCCGGACAGCGTGCAGGGCATCCA
>CAMNDR010000184.1 GCA_946535685.1 uncultured Clostridia bacterium
ATGCAGGAGCAGTGCAAGCCATGATTTCCGGTATTCGGGCTATATCTCGGCGCTCGAATGGCTGGATCTCGATTTCTCGGAGGAGCCGGCCGCTCAGGCACAGTATGAGGAGATCCTCGCCGGCCTGATCCCGGAGGCACAGCGGGATATGTACACCTATGTTCCGCCGGATTACTGGGAAGCACATGCCAAGGAGGAGGTCATCCCCACGCAGATCGTTTCAGATACGGCAGACGCTGTGCTGGATACCTCGCTCAAGGTCAACGGCATTCCGGAAGGCAAGCAGAGCTACAACGGGATGACGGCGCTGCTGCTGCATGATTATCTGGGATGAAAGCTCTGCCATGCCAACCCCTTCCCGACAGGGAGGGGGGATTTTTTTGCAAAATGCCTGAATCGCCCGCAAATTACCGACTTTTTCGGAAAAATGCTTGACATTGCCCTTAAAATATGGTATAGTATAATATGCAAGTACAATTGTATGTTGTACGAGGACGTTTCATGAACGGGGGGATTCGATGGAACATCGGTCACAGCTCATCGTGGTGGATGCTTCTGTGCTGCCGGATGTGATCGGAAAGGTGCTCGAGGTCAAGAAGCTGCTTGCTTACCGGGAGGAGAAAAGCTCCGCTGCAGCCTGCAAGCGTGTCGGGATCTCCCGCAGCGCCTATTATAAGTATAAGGACTGTGTCTTTTCCTATGAGGATAAGCTGACGCAGCGCATCATCAATCTGCACCTGACGCTCCGGGATGAGGCAGGCGTGCTGTCAAGCGTGCTGTCTGCGCTCTATGCGCTCGATGCCAATATCCTGACTGTCAACCAGAATATCCCGATTGACGGTGTTGCCGGAGTGACCTTCTCGATCCGCCTCGGCGGCGAGGTCCAGACCCCGCATGCGCTCGAGGAACGGCTGCAGACGGTCGAAGGCGTTGTCAGCGTCAAGATCCTTTCCGGAGAATAAAGGCAATACCGCACAAAGCCCGCCTGACGGCTTGGCGGCGCATCTGCACCACCAGCTCTGTGCGGTGTTGCCTAAAGCAGGTCCTGTATGGAAACGAAAATGTGTGATAAGGAGTAAACCAATGGAAAAATTTGCAGTACTCGGCTGCGGCGTGGTAGGTTCCGGCGTCGTTGAGCTGTTTGAGAAAAACAAGGCACTGATCGAGAAGCGTTCCGGCAAGGAGCTGGAGATGGGCTATATCCTCGATCTGCGGGATTTTCCGGACAGACCCTATGCGAATCTGCTCGTCAAGAAGATCGACCCCATCCTCGCCGATCCGGATGTCACGGTCGTGGCAGAATGCATGGGCGGCGTGGAGCCGGCTTTCACCTTTGTCAAGCAGTGTCTTGAGGCGGGCAAGAGCGTGGCGACCTCCAACAAGGAGCTGGTCGCTGCTAAGGGCGATATCCTTCTGAAAACCGCCAAGGAGTACAATGTCAATTTCTTCTTTGAGGCAAGTGTCGGCGGTGCCATCCCGATCATCCGTCCGCTGCACAAGTGCCTGGCAGCAAACGATTTCTCTGCCATCGCAGGCATTCTCAATGGTACCACCAACTTCATCCTCAATAAGATGATCAAGGAAAATATGGACTTCTCCGCTGCGCTTGCGCTTGCACAGGAAAAGGGCTATGCTGAGAAGGATCCGACCGCTGATGTCGATGGACATGATGCATGCCGCAAGATCTGCATCCTCTCCTCTCTCGCATTCGGCAAGCATGTCTATCCGGAAAGTGTTCACACCAAGGGCATCCGTGAGGTCGCTCTTAAGGATGTGGAGCTCTGCGGAAAGCTGGGATACAGCATCAAGCTCATCGCCCGTGTACAGCGGCTGGAAAACGGCAAGATCCTGCCGACGGTCATGCCGATGGCTGTCGAGGAGGACAATCTGCTCTCGCAGGTCAACGGTGTATACAACGCTGTGATGGTGCGCGGCGACGGCATCAGCAAGGCCATGTTCTACGGCAGAGGCGCCGGCAAGTTCCCGACCGCCAGTGCCGTGCTGGGCGATATGATCGAGGAGGTACAGCTTGACCACACGATCCCGTCCCAGACATGGGAGAATGTGAACTCTACCGATTTCATCGAGGATTTCTCCGCATTCTCTGCCAAGCGCTACATCCGCACCAGTGCCGCTGATGCTGCTGTGCTGCGTGAGGTATTCGGGGATCTGACACTGGAGCAGACGACCGATACCGGTGAGGCTGTACTCGTGACCGAGACATCCATGAATGCCGCACAGGTCGAGCGGGCCGGTGAAGCGCTTGCCCAGAAGGGCATCAAGCTCCTGGCAGAGTATCCGGTACTGGTCAGCTAAACGATGCTTCCCCGCCATGGGGAGGATCAGGGATGAAGGGGCGTCCGCCCCTTCACCCGCTTTTTTCATTTAATGGGTACGACACATTGACAGAAAGGATGTATGCCGATGCTCAAAAAGCTGCTCTCATGCGTCAGAGAGTATAAAAAACCGACGCTGTTTACGCTGCTGTTCATCCTGGGCGAAGCGATCATCGAAACGCTGATCCCCTTCCTGACGGCCGACCTCGTCAACGACATCAAGGGCGGCTCTCCCATGACGGAGGTCATCAAGGTCGGTGCGGTTCTCGTGCTGATGGCGATCATCTCCCTGGGCTGCGGTGCAGGTGCAGGATTCACGAGTGCCAAGGCTGCCAGCGGCTTTTCCAAGAACCTGCGTGAGGACATGTTCAAGCGGGTTCAGAGCTATTCCTTCCAGAATATTGACAAATTCTCCTCGTCCTCGCTCGTGACGAGAATGACCACGGATGTCACCAATGTCCAGATGGCCTATATGATGATCATCCGCATGGCCGTGCGGTCGCCGCTGATGCTGATCTTCTCCTCAGCAATGGCCTTCTACATGGGCGGCGGGCTTGCGATGGCATTTGTCGTTGCCATCCCCGTGCTGGTGTTCGGTCTTCTCCTGATCGGCAAATACGCCATGCCGGCGTTCCGCTCCGTATTCAAGAAATATGACCGGCTCAACGAATCCATCGAGGAAAATGTCCGGGCGATGCGTGTTGTCAAGGGCTTTTCCCGGGAACCGTATGAGAAGGAGAAATTCGGAAAGGCTGCAGACGATATCTGCAAAGATTTCACCAGAGCTGAGCGGATCGTTGCGCTGAATACGCCACTTATGACGCTCTGCATGGACTTCGACCTCGTGTTCATCCTGCTGGTCGGCTCCAAGATGGTCATTGCCGACGGCACGCTTGACATCGGCCAGATCTCCGCCATGATCACCTACGGCGTGCAGATCCTGATGAGCCTGATGTTCCTCTCGTTCATGTACGTTATGGTCACCATGTCCCTCGAATCCGCCAAGCGTATCGTGGAAGTGCTGGACGAGGAGCCCTCGCTGCGCAGCCCTGAGAACGCTGTCACCGAGATCGCTGACGGCAGCATCGACTTCAAGGATGTCTGCTTCAAGTACAGCGAGACTGCCGAGCGTTATGCGCTTTCCGACATTGATCTGCACATCCCGTCCGGGGCGACCGTCGGCATCATCGGCGGCACCGGTTCCAGTAAATCCACGCTCGTGCAGCTCATTCCCCGGCTCTACGATGTCAGCAGCGGTTCACTGCTGGTCGGCGGCAGAGATGTGCGGGAGTATGACCTGACAGCACTGCGTGATGCTGTGGCGATGGTGCTGCAGAAGAATCTGCTGTTCTCCGGCACGATCCGGGAAAATCTCCGCTGGGGCAACGAGAACGCGACGGATGAGGAGATCGTCGAGGCCTGTAAGCTCGCGCAGGCGGACGACTTCATCCGCTCCT
>CAMNDR010000185.1 GCA_946535685.1 uncultured Clostridia bacterium
TGTAGACACTTTCCGGGATGACAACGGAAGTGATATCCGTGTCAGCAAAGGCACCGCCCATGCCCTCCAGACCATCGGGGAGCACTACATCACCGGTACATGCAGAGGCATCAATCAGATAGTTTCCCACGATGACAAGCGGGTTTTTTGCCTGTTCTGCCTTCAGCCAGGGCGTGTTCTCGAAAACATGACGTCCGACAACGTTCATTGCGCCGTTGTTTTCGATATGTGTCAGGCTCGTGCAGTCGGCAAATGCGTAGGCGCCGAAGCCGTAGCATTTCTTCGGGATCACGATGTTGTCGAGACTGGTGCAGCCACGGAATGCCTCCGCACTGATGTAAGTCAGCGACTCCGGGAACTGGATCTCCCTGAGCGCCGTGCAGCCCTCAAACGCATTATAGCTGATGCCGCTGACCCCTTCCGGGATCGTGACATCGGTCAGTGCAGTACAGTCTTTGAACATGCCGCCGGTAACATAATAGGAATCCGCCGAGATCGTTGCACTCGTCAGGTTGACACAGCCCTCAAACGGTGAGCCTCTGAAGGAGAAGTAGACATTCTTCGTGAATACGACTTTCTTGATCTGTTCCGCCTGATCCTTCCACGGGCATTCTCTGTCGGAGATGTTGGCAGAGATGGTCAGCGTGCCGTCGGCATCGAGTGTCCATGCTTCCTCGGCGGACTCTGCGGCTGCGGTCTGTACCGACTGCACCAGCCCCGGATCAACCGTGCCGAGCATGGTGCCGGTGATGAGCGATGCCGCACAGAGCACGGCGGTCATGGCCAGATGTTTCTTTCTGCGTATCATGGTGATTTACCCCCTGTAGATCTGAGTGCATACTTGCGTATGATACCCTAATTATCGCATATCCTGCTGAAAAAGGCAAGTCTTTTTCCAGAACCTGGTCAAAGATTCTCCCCAATGCACAAAAAGTCCATGTGATTTACGATGTTCTTGTGTCATTTCATTTGTTCCCGCCCTGCAGCGCCGATCCTGCAAATGCCTCCGGGCTGATCTCCGTTTCCGGGCCGTGCTGTACCTCGGTGAGTGAATCGCAGCCCTGAAATGCCCATGCATGAATTCTTTTCAGACCCGGATGACAGATCACCCTCCGGAGATTCCTGCAGTCCTTGAAGGCAAATGCCGGGATCGTGGCCAGATGTGCCGGGAGTACGATCTCCTCGATGCCGCATCGTGCAAAGGTATACTGGAACACATCTGATAGCCCGGAAGGGAGTGTCAGAGCTTTCAGATTGACACATCCGTCAAACACAAATCCGCCTAAAAAGTGTACTGCATCGGGGATCTTCACAGAAGTGATCTCCGGATGCCCCTTGAAAATGCCGTCAGACAGCATCGTGTACGGTACGCCGCCGCAGTCGTCCGGGATGATGATATCTGTCTCATCGCCCTCATAGCCGGTGATGCACAGCGTGTGGTCGATCATTTCCTCAAAATTGAATTGCTGCATCATGTATCCTCCTTTAGGGGTGCGTCCTTGGTAATGTTTTTCAGCCACTGAAATTTCATATAATGCCGGTAGACTGCCGGGATCTTGACAAATTCATCGAGTGTCAGAATGAACGCCACCGCCAGCACCGGAAGTTTGAGCACGAATGCGCCGATCATTCCCAGCGGCACGACCACAGCCCAGAGCGTGATGCAGTCACACCACATACCGAATTTCGTATCGCCGCCGGAAGGGAAAATGCCGGAGATGATCGTGGAATTCAGCGCATTTCCAATGATGTAGTAGGCCGCCATATACATCATGAACCGGAGGTAATACTGCGCCTGCGGTTCCAGATGAATGATGTGCAGCACGAGCGGCGTAACAGCCAGGATGACCAGCCCGGACACCGCACCGATGCCAAGTGAAAGCCGCACAAAGCTGCCGCCGGCTTTTCTGGCCTGTTCCAGCTCATTGCGGCCGAGCATGCCGCCGAGGATGATGCCGACACCTGCCGCAATGCCCCAGCAAAGGCTTGCGATCATGCTCCGGACAATGCCAGCGATGGAATTTGCCGCTGTCGCATCCGAGCCGAGATGTCCCATGATAACCGAATACATCGTAACACCGCCGCCCCAGCCAAGCTGATTGATGAGGATAGGCGTGGTGTAGTGCCAGAAATCCCGGTGGAGCTCCCGGTTCCCGGAGTGCAGCATCAGGCGGACATGCAGCGGCGGACAGAGCTTTTTGCGGATGGCAAAGAGCACGAACACCGTCTCAAAGATCCTCGCCAGCACCGTTGCCAGCGCTGCGCCGGCAATTCCCATTTCCGGAAAGATCCACAGCCCGAAGATCAGGCAGCCGTTCAGCAGAATGTTCAGTACGACTGACAGCGACCCGATCAGGGAGCTGAGCCTTGCACGGCCGCAGACCTTCATGATGCCAAAATATGCCTGTGTAAACCCTGTCAGCAGGTAGGAGAGTGAGACTGTCCGCAGATACGTGCCGCCCATTTCCACAAGCACGGGATCGGACGTGAACAGGCGCATGATCGGCTGCGGGATGATCGCAGCAGCAAGCGTGAATATCAGCCCCACGAGCAGGGAGTAGCGCATCGCAACGGCAAGGACTTCTTCTGTCGTCCGTGTGTCGCCCTTGCCCCAGTACTGTGAGGCGAGGACGGTCAGACCTGAGATAAACGAGCCGTAGAACAGATAGAATACAAATGCGATCTGTCCGGCAAGAGAGGACGCAGAGAGCGAATCCTGATCGAGAAAGCCGAGCATAAAAGCATCACTTGCCGTGACAAGCGATGCGGTAAGATATTGGAATGCGATCGGCGTGACGATGCTGAAAAGCTGCCGATAGAGTTTTTTTGTATCATTCATAGGCGCACCTTCTGTATTCCGGAACGGCATATGTCGTTCCGCTGTTGTGTATCGGTTCATTATACCACAGATGCAGCCGCCTTGTCAAGGCAACACCGCACAAAGCCCGCCTGACGGCTTGGCGGGCTTTGTGCGGTGCTGCCTCAAGAAAAATAACCCCCCTGTCATCGGCAGTGCGGCTACCGATGCCAGGGGGAGAAAGGGGGCTTATTGATTCAGGAGCAGACGCTTGAGCAGTGCCAGATCAAAGATATTGATCACACCGTCTGCATTCAGATCGGCGGCGGCGCTGTTTGTCAGGCTGCCCTTGCCGAGGAGATACTTCTGCAGCATCAGCACATCGGCAACGCCGAGGGAACCGTCTGCATTCACATCACCCTTGACGGCTGCGGCCGGGGTGCCGTCAGTCGTGGTAGTGCCAAGCGCCACTTTGGTCTCATCCATCGTGCCGCCGTAGGTCTCAAAATAGGAAGCGAGCTTGGAGGTATCTGTCTGCAGGAAATAGTCTCCTGCGGGAATGTAGCAGATCGAGGCATTCGTATCGAAATTCGCATACTGGCAGTCGGTATTGACCTTCTGGCTCTTGTCCGAAACGACCGTGCCGTCCATGCTGCCCTTGCAGCCGTTGAGCACATCCATGTAGCTCTTGACAGCGCCGAGCTTGACCTCCATCGGATTCTTGCAGTTCTCGAACAGATTGTACTCCGAGAAGATATAGGCATTGGCTCTCGGGTTCATGCAGTAGCTGGTCTGTCCGCTGAAAATGTTGTTGTACATGTGGATATTGGCCTGGCGGGCAAGCGGGCCTCTCGATTCGCACTTGTTCCAGTAATTATGATGATAGGTCAGGTGGAACTGGAGGTTTGAGTCAGAGGCGCCCACGAGATTGGTCTTGTGGTAGCCCTCATAGTAGCAGTAGCTGTTGGTGAAGTACTGGCCAC
>CAMNDR010000186.1 GCA_946535685.1 uncultured Clostridia bacterium
GCGTTATTTAGCAAAAAGGAAACGGCAGAGGCAAAGGTGCTCCCGGAAAAGCTGCCCCGCCACGTCGGCTTTATCATGGACGGCAACGGCCGCTGGGCGAAGAAGCGGGGCATGCCTCGTTCCTTCGGTCATATCGAGGGCGGAAAGACCTTCAAGCGTATTAAGAACTACTGCCAGGAGATCGGCATCGAATGTGTATCATTCTACGTGTTCTCCACGGAGAACTGGTCTCGTCCGCAGGTGGAGATCGCTGGTATCCAGCAGGTCATGCGCACCTATCTCGATGACGTGCAGAAGGAGCTGGATAATGGTGTGCGCTTCATCTTTCTGGGCGATCTGAGCCCGTATCCGGAGGATCTGCAGACCAGAATGCGCAAGCTCGAGGAGGACACTGCCAGGAATGATGATATGGTCGTGTTCATGGCTGTCAACTACGGCGGCAGAGCTGAGCTGACGCGTGCAGCACGGCAGCTTGCTGCAGATGTCAAGGAGGGCAGACTCCAGCCGGAGGAGATCTCGGAGCAGATGATCTCGGATCATCTGTATACGAAGGGTTTCCCGGATGTGGATCTTGTGATCCGTCCGAGCGGTGAGCAGCGGCTGTCCAATTTCCTGATCTGGCAGTGCGCTTATGCAGAGTATTATTTCACAGACATTCTCTGGCCGGATTTCTCGAATGAGGATCTGGATCGGGCGCTGATCGACTTTGCCGGCAGAGGCCGGCGCTTCGGAGGCGTATAATGGCGGT
Organism: uncultured Clostridia bacterium; assembly: GCA_946535685.1. Taxonomy (GTDB): domain Bacteria; phylum Bacillota; class Clostridia; order Oscillospirales; family Ruminococcaceae; genus UBA3855. Next base: position 749 of record CAMNDR010000186.1, read on the forward strand.
CCGGCTGATATCCTCAGCGGTGGGCGTGGCGATCGTAATGCTGGTGTTTGTGTTTCACAACACATTTCTGCTGCCGCTTCTGCTGAGTGCATGCATTGCGATCATCCTGTTCGAGCTTTCGAGAGCGGTTGATGGTACGAAATTCCGTCTGGCACTGGTCGGTGTGATGATCTATGGCATCCTGGATCCGATTCTGGACTATTTGCAATACGTGATCCCTGACGATCATCCGATGACAGAGTTTACGGCGATCGCCCGGAGAATTCTGCTTCCGGTGTGTCTGTTCATGCTGTTTATCGAATTTTTGTGGCATCATGGCTCCTATAAGGTGGAACAGCTCAGCTTTATGGGCGGTGCGATGTGTTTTGTACCGTGGTCGCTTGAAAAGCTGATTGATGTGAATTATTACGGTACCGGTGAGCATGGTCTGCTGTATCTGGTACTGGCGCTTTGCGGTGCATGGATCGCGGATTCCGGCGCCTATTTCTCGGGCGTATTCCTTGGAAAGCATAAGCTGTGCCCGGAGATCTCACCGAAAAAGACCGTGGAAGGATTTGTCGGCGGACTCATCAGCAACGCCGTGATCTTTCTTGGCGTGTTCATTGTCTATGCGATGATCCGCGGGGTCGCGTTTTCCCTTATCATCGGCATCAAAACGGCGCTGCTCGGCGTTGTCTGTGCTGGCGTGAGCGTACTCGGCGACCTGACCTTCTCGGTCATCAAGCGGGAGAAGGGCATAAAAGACTATGGAAAGATCATGCCCGGACACGGCGGTCTGACAGACCGTTTTGACAGTGTGCTGTTCGTGGCTCCGGTCTTCTATCTGTTCGTCCATGCATTTACAATTTTTTGACAGATAAGCCCATCTGCTGCAGATGGGCTTATTGTGCCGGGAAGGTATCCGGCGGGGAAGGAGTTTCCTATGAAAAAAGTAGCGATTCTTGGATCGACCGGTTCGATCGGAACACAGGCGCTTGAAGTTGTTGAAAAGCACGGTATGCAGGTGACTGCACTGGCTGCGCACAGCAATGTGGAGCTGCTGGCTGCACAGGCAAAAAAATACCATCCGGAGGCTGTGTGCATCTACGATCCGGCAAAGACAGAGCAGCTTGAGACCCTGCTGCAGGGGGAACGCATTGAGGTGCTCACGGGCATGGATGGTCTGTGCGAGATCGCCTCTGCGGATTCGCACGATATTCTGCTCAATTCCGTGGTCGGCATGGTCGGCCTTCTGCCGACGCTCAAAGCCATCGAAGCTGGAACGGACATCGCTCTGGCCAATAAGGAGACGCTCGTGGCGGGCGGTTCGCTTGTCATGAAGGCGGCGGCGGAGAAGGGCGTGAACATCTATCCGGTGGACAGTGAGCATTCCGCCATTTTCCAGAGCCTGCAGGGCAATGCGATGAACCGTATCCGGAAGGTCATCCTGACGGCATCCGGCGGCCCGTTCTTCGGAAAGAAAAAGGAAGATCTCACGCAGGTACGTGCTGCAGATGCGCTCAAGCACCCGAACTGGAACATGGGAAGCAAGATCACGATCGACTCTGCGACCCTCATGAACAAGGGACTTGAATTGATTGAGGCCAAGTGGCTCTTTGATCTGGAGCCTTCGCAGATCGAGATCGTTGTTCACCGGCAGAGCGTGCTGCACTCTGCGGTGGAGTTCGAGGATTATGCGGTCATCGGGCAGATGGGTGTGCCGGATATGAAGATCCCGATCCAGTATGCGCTGCTCTATCCGCAGCGGCTTACCTGCCCGACGAAGCCGCTTTCACTGACCGATTACGGCTCACTGACATTTGAAAAGCCTGATTTCGAGACGTTCGACTGCCTGCGTGCGGCAATTGATGCGATCACGGAGGGCGGGCTGCGCCCGGCGATCGTCAATGGTGCCAACGAGGAGGCGGTCATGCACTTCCTGCGGGATGAGATCGGCTTCCTCGAGATCGGCGCGCTCGTCCGGGCAGCGATGGAGCATGTGCCGGGCGGCGAGGTGCGCTGCTACGAGGATGTGCTGGAAGCCGACCAGGCAGCCCGTGCCTATGTCCGGGAGCGCATTTCAAAGAAATAAGTCCTGCAATACAGATAGAAAGGGTTGGATTTATGAGCATTGTATCCATTCTGATCGCACTGCTTGTGTTTTTTGTCATCATCGTTCTGCATGAGTTCGGGCATTTTGCCGTTGCCAAGCTCTGCGGCATCCGGGTAAACAAATTCGCTGTTGGCATGGGGCCTGCCATCCTGAAAAAACAGATCGGCGAGACGGAATACTCCCTGCGGGCATTCCCGGTCGGCGGCTTCTGCGCCATGGAGGGCGAGGACGGTTCAAGTGATGATCCGAGAGCCTTTATGCATGCGCCTGTCTGGCGGCGGATGCTCGTTGTCGTGGCAGGGCCGATCATGAACCTGATCCTCGGCTTTCTCCTGATCCTTGTTACAACGATCCTCTACGGCGATGTGGCAACGCTGCAGGTCGCAGGCTTCGCAAAAGATAAGGAGACCGGAGCGTCCTGGTCTACGAGTGAGACCTGCGGACTGCAGATCGGCGACAGGATCTATTCCATCGACGGCATGCGCATCCTGACGGATACGGATCTGTCCTATAAGCTGCAGACGAATGAAAACGAGCAGATGACAGTCGTTGTTATTCGTGAGGGCGAGAAGCTCACACTTGAAAACGTGCGCTTTTACAATACCAAGACCGAGGGAAGGCTTGATTTCTATATCAAGGCCGAAAAGCTCGGCTTCTTCAACACGATATCCTATTCCTTCCTGAACACAGTCTCGACAGGACGGCTGATCTGGTCATCTTTGCGAGATCTTGTCACGGGAAAATACGGATTCCATGACCTTTCCGGCCCTGTCGGCATTGTGACCAGCATCGGGGAGGCAGCTTCCTACGGTGAGACATTCAAGCAGCATCTGACTTCGGTGCTGTCGCTGGCATCGTTCATCACGGTCAATGTCGGCATCTTCAATCTGCTGCCGATTCCGGCGCTGGACGGTGCAAGACTCGTGTTCCT
>CAMNDR010000187.1 GCA_946535685.1 uncultured Clostridia bacterium
GCCGTGTATCGCCGCTGCCGAAGCTCTTTTTGAGTCCCCGCACCTCTAAAAACAACCTTTCTGCTTCGCTCATATTGCCCTCCTTACAGTTTGCCAGTTGAGCATATGTTCAACCAATGATCGTATGACAGCACATCCAAAAGCAAAGGCATTGCCAAGCCCCTCTCCGGGGCATCGTCTGTGCTGGTGACATCGGATGGACTGCTTCCTGCACACGCAGTAAGCAGTCGCTAACCTATGTTATTGTATCATTTTCATGCGGCTTTGTCAAGCGGTTTCAGAGGAAAAGCGATGATTTTTGGCATAACAGATATATGTACTGCGGCGGGATATGAAAATGATTGTGCGTTATGGAGAAAGTTTGCTGCGATCGCAGCGTATGATCCTTGTCGATCGGCCAGGCCTTGAAAGCCTGTTATGATCTTTGACGAACCGACCAGCGGGCTGGATCCTGCACATATGAAACAGGGCGCATGGGGGTGCAGGGGCGAAGCCCCTGCGAAATATCGCCCCCTCCCCGGTGGGGAGGGGGTTGGGGGTGGGGCGCTCCCCGGTGCCAGCACCAGAAAACAGACTTTATCGACAAGCTGACCGCTGCATGATACCATGCAGCGGTCAGTTTGTCTGGGCTTCAATCCACGATAAATGCTGTAAATTCCATTTCACTTGTCTCTTCAATGCGCCGTGCGAGGATGCTTCCGCCAAGCGACTGGACAATGCTCCGTGCTGTGAAGAGTCCGATGCCGCTGCCTTCGATGCCGCGGGCATTTGACCCGCGCCGAAAACTGTCAAAGATGAACGGAAGTTCTTCCTCCGGGAGCAGCTCTCCCTTATTGCGCACATTGATGCAGACGCCGTCCTCCTCGGCCAGAAGTTCCACGGTGATTCCTTCGCCGCTGCCGTATTTCACAGCATTTTCAAGGAGCTGCGATACCATCCTCACAAGACCGTACAGGTCACTTTGCAGGAGCCGGTCGGAGGGACATGCAACCGTGAAGGGAATCCGCAGGAGTTCCATGCGCGGGGCGTATTCGCTGCGCAGGATATCGGCAAGCTCGTGCAGATAGAATTGCGACAGTTCCGGCTGATAGGTGCTCTCTGACGATGCTGATGCGGAGATCAGCTCCGCCACAAGTGACTGGATCTTCCGGGCATTGGTGTCGATCCGTTCGGCAAGTGCAGCCGTTTCCGATTCGCTGTAGAGCCCTGTCCGGATCGCTTCTGTACAAAGCCGGATATTCGTCACCGGGGTCTTAACGCCATGTGCAATCGAAGCGAGCAGGGTCTGCCGCTGGCAGGCGAGCCTCTCCGAACGCTTCCGCTCTGTGCGGAGAACATCGCCGAGCATGTTCATGCTCCAGATGAATTTCCCGAATTTCCGGTCTCTGGTCTCAGGGAGCTTTTCTGCATCGGGAATGCGGGCTAAGTGTTCCGGATAGTCGGACAGCCGCCGGAAGGGCAGCAAGATCCTCTGCCGGATCAGCAGCAGCAGCACGACCGTTCCTGCATAGCAGGCACCCAGCACGCCAAGCACGAGCAGATCGGAGAACTCCCGCATCGGATACGCATAGGCATAGACCGCAAAGCCCGTGACAGCACCATGCACATAGACCGGGCAGATCATCGTGCCGCCGCTGCCGGAGGCAGTAAAGGCGCTTCCGTCCATGCTTTCCGGCGGGAGAAAGGTGATATGGGGCACCTGTGGATCGGTGGAAAGCGCAGCAATGGCTGTCTCCGGCGTCATCCCGTCCGCAAGCATGGCGGAGAGCTCGGCATTCAGGCGGTTGACCTCGATCGAGTGCTCCAGGGTACGGCGTTCGGTCAGCTTCGGCGCGGCAGTCATCCATAGGATCGCAGCCGCCAGAAAGATGGCGGTCACTGCGGTCAGCAAAGCTGCGAATCGTTTCATAGCGTCTCACCGAACCGGTAACCGAGCTTATAAACGGTCACGATGATCTTTGGATGGGTCGGGTCATCCTCAAGCTTTTCCCGCAGCCAGCGGATGTGGACGCTCACCGTGGCCGGCTCAGTGAAGCAGTCAAGCCCCCACACGTCATCGAAGAGCGCATCCTTGCTCATGGCTTGGCCGGGATGCTCCATCAAACAGCGCAGGAGGTCAAATTCCTTCGCGCCGAGCCGGATCTCTTTGCCATTCTTCATGACCCGGTGCGAAACAGTATCGAGCGTGATGCCACATGCCGAGAGGACAGCACTGTCCGGTTCGCTGCGGCGTTTGAGGAGTGCCCTGATCTTTGCCGTTAGGACGGGAACCGAAAACGGCTTCTCGATGTAGTCATCCGCGCCTGTCTCAAAGCCGAGGAGCATGCTCTGCTCATCGCTGTGGGCGCTCATCATGAGGACGGGGATGTCATCTTCCGCACGGATGGCCGCACATGTCTCAAAGCCATTCCTTCCGGGGAGCATCACATCGAGCAGCACGAGACGGAACTGCTCCTCGCGGAGCCGTTTCAGTCCCTCTTCTGCGTCGGGGCAGAGCGTTACGGTATAGCCCGCCTGGATCAGGAAATCCCGGACAAGCGTTCCCAGCTCCGGGTCATCCTCAACGATCAGCAGATCGGTCATGGGGCATTCCTCCTTTCCTTCATTGATTATAGCACAATCGGCGTAAAAAATCAAGTGCGGCACCGTGAACCAGTGCCGCACAGGATCATAGCGTACCGACCGTGATGAAGTCCGGAGCACCGCCCTCGGCATCGGGCTTGGTAAAGGACACCTGCACCGTATTTGTGCCATAGTCAACGATCGCAACATGGAAGGCCACATCGCTGGCGCCGACCTGATCGACTGCATGGTCTTCGTTTTCCTCGCTCTCGCAGGCAAGGGTGGACTTGAAATCCCCTGGAGAAAAACGCTGCTCTCCGCCGAACCATTCCTCAAATTTCCGCCAGCGGACGATATTGTGCGGCACATTCGTGATGCAGTCGTAGTTTCCCTTCACCGCATAGCCGTTGACGATGCAGAATACGCCCGGTGCGTCAAATGTCAGCCCGTCATTGAGGGGCGTTTCCGGTAAGCGCAGAGCAGGTTTTCCCATTTTCAGCCGGACACTGTCCTCGGCGCAGCAGACCTCATTCCTGTCGGAGAGAAGCAGGTTATGGCAGAAGGTGAACCGATTGCAGTTGGCATTCATGTATTCCCCGATCTCACGCGCGGTGGAACAGGTCTCCAGCGCATGGCGGAGGGCGAAGGTGTAGCAGGTCTTGCCCTCATAGACGTATTCTGAATCCTCGCATCCTACATCGAGGATACCTGCCAGCACGCCGTCCGGATTATACCCGGTGATGATGCTCAGCATACCAATGGCAGAGATGGAGTGGATCGTGTTTTCGCCGTTTTTCAGGTGCAGTACCATGTGCGATGCAGCGATCTGGTCCGCACTGCCGGTGTACCACTCCAGAATCCTCGCAGTGATGCGTTCACCGGAGGTGGTACGGCTCCCGTCAAGGGAAACAGCGCTGCATGCCGTTCCTCGGAGGGCATCGGGAACCATCTGGAGCGTAAGCGCTTCCTCATAGCTGATCGTACCGTCCTCGGCATAGCCATGAACGCTGCCGCTGATCGTCTCTGCAAAACCGTCCAGCTCGTCCTGATAGTCCTTGTCGAGCGAGGCTTTCAGCGATGTGACACGCTCAGAAAGGGCGGAAAAGCTCCCTTCGTTCACATCACCGAAGGCAACACGGATATTCTCATAGAGATACGGCTCCATGACTGACGCATAGTCCGGCACT
>CAMNDR010000188.1 GCA_946535685.1 uncultured Clostridia bacterium
GCAGATACTGCAGCCAGAGCATCCCGGCGTGTCGGGATGCTCTGGCTGCAGTATCTGCTGACTGAGGAAGCACAGCAGATCATGTTTGTGGAGCATTACAGCGACCTGCCATTGCATAAAAAAGCGGTAGCCAGCGCCGCTGAGAATCATAAGGAGCTTGCGAATATTGCCAATGCGATCACAGCAGGGAAGGGGGCGTGAGAATGAACTGGAACAGTGAAACACCAGAAACGTTTCCCGCCGCCGTGCAGCGTGCTGCCCTGCCGGGAGGGACGGCTGTCCTGGACAGATATGTGATCCGGGAAGCGGTCTATGTGTCCGGTATCGAGCTGTATTATAAAGCTGTGGATCAGGCTTCCAAGGAAGAGATCACCCTCTGTGAGCTTCTGCCGATGCAGTGGTGCATGCTTGATGAAAACGGTAATTTTGTGCCGTATCAGGAAACTGCCAAAGCGCAGTGGACGCTTTTCCGGGAAGAAGCGCTGTCCCGGCTGCAGCATCTGGTGGATTCCCAGGAAGATAATGCTCCTTCGGCGCTGCTCGATGTTTTTGAAGACCGTGGAACGGTCTGGTATACAATGCATTTCCGCCAGACTGTGCCGCTTCGCTCGCTTCTTGACAAGAAGCTGCTTTCTCCGAAGGCCGCTGTGGATCTGATGGCACCGGTACTCGACACGCTTGCAGGACTGCATGGTGACGGGTTCATTCACGGCGCTGTGACAGATACGGCGATCCGCCTTGTGGGCGAGGAGGCAGAGCTCCGGGACTGGAATAGTGCCGGGGAGCTGGCGGATGCGTTTACCGATGTACAGGCAGTGAGCCGGATTCTGTACCGGCTGATGACCGGTGAAACAGAATACCGGAGCCTCGCCGCTGCATCCCTTCCGGCGCCGATCCGGAATGCTCTCTACAACGGCATGAATGACCGCACAATGACGATCGCCCGCCTCTGGGAAGAGCTGCATGCCAAAAAGGCTGCCAAGCGGGTGCATGTTGCTGTTGCAAGGCAGAAGGATGACTCGCTGCTCGGGAAGATCTTCAGTCCTGTAGTGACTGCAGTTTTTTGTCTTGGATGTCTTGCAGTACCGCTCGTGTTATGGCGGATCTCCGTCGGCAAGGCGGAAAAGCGTGCTGTTCCGGCTGCGGTTGCCAAGTTCCAGGATGTCAGCTACACGGTGTCTGAAGCGCAGGCTGTAATGCCGGAGCTCATGGGACTTCCGCAGGAGGAAGCGATCCGTCAGATTGAGGCACTTGGCATGCAGGTGATCCTTGCAAGACGTGAAGCGAATCCGGTCATTCCGGAAAACTGCGTTGTGACCCAGAAGCCGGATGCTGGCATGCTCGTGAAAACGGGCGGCATCGTGACGCTTTCCGTCAGCAGCGGGTGGGCCAATTATGTGCCGGATGTGGTCAATCTGCGTTCCGAGGAAGCACAGCAAAAGCTCGAGGAGCTTGGATTCGTGGTGGATATCGAGGAGATCGTCAGCCCCGGCGATGCGCCCGGAACTGTCATTTCTCAGAGCATCGAGCCTGAGACCAAGCTCGAACGGGACAAGCCGGTCAAGCTGAAGGTCTCGCTCGGCCGCACCGATCTGAATAAGAATCAGATGGAGGAAATCGAGGACTATGTCGGCATGGACTTTGCCAAGGCGAAGGCACTCCTGGCAGATCTGCACCTCTATGCGATGCAGATGGAAATGGTCTATGATGCGGCAACGCCTGCCGGGACGATCCTCGAACAGGATGTCCCTGCCGGACAGAAGATCCCGCAGGGCACGATCATCAACATGAAGGTCAGCCGCGGCATGGAAACGACCCGTGTGCCGAGCGTCGTGCTGATGAGCTCGTCCAACGCCAAGAATACGCTGGAGGCTGCAGGTCTGATCTGCGTCATGTGCTATGTCTCCAACAGCGAATATGCAATGGATGTTGTACTCTCGCAGAACACGGCGGAGGGTATGCTTGTACCGACCGGCTCACAGGTCTGGCTGAATGTCAGCATCGGATCCGGCAGCAATGTGCAGAGCACCGGCGGCTGGTCAGGCAATCCGCTGCCATCTTTCTCGAATGGTGATGAACAGCAGGAGGAACAGACCGAGGAGCCGCAGCCAGAGGAGCCGCAGCCGGAGCCAGAACCTGATCCGGAGCCGCAGCAGCCTGAGCCGCAGCAGCCGGAACCTGAGCAGCCCGCAGTGCAGCCGCCTGCACCGGAGCCGGATGATGAACCCGAGGCTCCGCCGGCACCCATTCCGGATGACGGCGGACTGGAGCCGCCGCCGATGCCGCAGTAAGCGGATTTGTCCGGAAATTTTCATTTTCCGCTTGACAAATCGGCTGAAATACGGTATAATAGGTATATTCACATGCTATGACGGGGAGGAGTACCGCCATATCTGCAGCAAAGAGAGCATCCGGCCGGTGTAAGGATGTGTGCAGGATGGTGCGGAAGGTAGCCCCTGAGCATCGGGTCGAACAGAGCGCATCCCAGTAGTCCCCGACGGGTTCTCCCGTTACAGAGAATGCAGTCAGAATCCGGTGCCGTCACAAGGCTTAGGATTTCCCGCTGCAGCGAGTGCGGATGTATGCATCCGAATTCAGGTGGTAACACGGACAATTTGTTCGCCCTGAAGCGAATCGCTTCGGGGCGTTTTCTATGCCCCGGAAAACACAAAGGAGAGAAAGACTATGGCAAAGGAACTTGCAAAAAACTATGCCCCCGAGCAATTCGAGGACAGGATCTATGCAGAATGGATGCAGAAGGGCTGCTTCCATGCAGAGATCGACAGAGAAAAGAAACCCTATACGATCGTCATTCCGCCCCCAAACATCACCGGTCAGCTCCACATGGGGCATGCGCTGGATGAGACGCTGCAGGATATCCTCGTCCGCTGGAAGCGCATGAGCGGCTACTGCACGCTCTGGCTGCCCGGCACCGATCATGCTGCAATTGCAACCGAAGCCAAGATCGTGGCTGCGATGCGCGAAGAGGGCGTGACGAAGGAAGACCTCGGCCGTGACGGATTCATGGAGCGTGCATGGGCATGGAAGGCAAAATTCGGCGGCCGCATCGTGGAGCAGCTCAAGAAGCTCGGCTCCTCCTGCGACTGGGACAGAGAGCGTTTCACCATGGACGAAGGCTGCTCCAAGGCGGTCAAGGATGTATTTGTCAAGTATTACGAAAAGGGTCTGATCTACCGCGGCGAGCGCATGGTCAACTGGTGCCCGATATGCCGCACCACGCTGTCTGATGCAGAGGTCAATTACGAGGATCAGGCAGGCCATTTCTGGCATCTGCGCTATAAATTCAAGGATTCCGACGAATACCTTGAGCTTGCCACGACCCGTCCGGAGACACTGCTCGGCGATACTGCCGTGGCTGTGAACCCGGAGGATGAGCGCTACAAGCATCTGGTCGGCAAGACGCTGATCCTGCCGATCGTTCACCGTGAGATCCCGGTCGTAGCAGATGATTATGTAGAAATGGAATTCGGTACCGGTGTTGTAAAGATCACGCCGGCACACGACCCGAATGACTTTGAGGTCGGCAAGCGTCACAATCTGGCTGTTATCAACGTGATGACCGATGATGCAAGGATCGTGGACGATTATCCGAAGTACGCCGGTATGGACAGATACGAGGCCCGCAAGGCGATCGTTGCCGATCTGGAAGCAGAAGGCGCACTTGTGCGTGTAGAGGATTATAACCACAACGTCGGCACCTGCTACCGCTGCGGCACGACCGTT
>CAMNDR010000189.1 GCA_946535685.1 uncultured Clostridia bacterium
GCCGAGAAAATATCGTTGTCGCAGAACACATGGATCCCCTGTATCTCGCCGTCATATGCCGTACTGCAGAAGCGGTCCGTTTCCCGGAACGAATTGAAATGCTCCGTCACAAGCCGCCGCATCTCCGGAATTTCCTCACAGAGCTGCGACCAGACATCCCGGTGATCGCCGACATTGATCATCAGCACCGCACGCCCTGCCCGGATCTCCGGGAGCAGCTTGCAGATGATGGCGACAAAGATCTTTTTCTGCGCACCGGCGCCGCCAATGCTCATCAGCCAGCGTCTGGCCTTGCCCTGCCGCACACGATCCCGCCGTCTGCGGCAGTCTGCATCAATATTGCTGACCAGCTCATGATCCACATAATGGCCGGTATAAGCGATCGCTGTTCCCGGCATCGGGTGCAGCCTGCGCTTTTTGTCCATGCCCCGCAGCGTCCGGTATCCGAGATATGCCGACGGTGTCTGCACGGTATGGATCGCACCCTCAGACAGATGCAGCGCCATCGGCCAGTTATCCGGGATCGCATTGACCACATGCGTCATCCCCGCATGCACCGCTGCCTGTGACGGCCACGCATGGCACGCCACAAACGGGATATCCTTCGGGAGCTGCCGGTATACCGGCACCATCAGCTCCGCCGTTTTCTGATCGCTGCAGTTATATGCCAGCTTCCGGAATCCCTCGCAGTTGAGCGGCTCCCAGAAGAAACGGTTGAAGATCGGATCCTGCTGTGACAGCCTTGAACCGTATGAATACAGGTCATTCTGTCCCGCAATGACCTTCGCACCTGTCGTGCCTTCAAACGAGCAGAGATCGAACCAGTACGGCTCATAGCCCAGCGCATGCGCCGCCGAAGCCATCGCCATCGCAATGCGGTAATGACCGAAGCCCATCCGGATATTGCCGATCACAACGCTCTTGTCAGTAAATTTTACCGGCTCGCCCTCGCCAATTACAATTTGATTTACACCGAGCTTTTCCCCTATCGCTGGTGCAGATCTTGCCGAAAGCGGATATTCCACATCGGAATCGTCCCCGAACCGCCGCAGAAACCGTTCTTTATTCCGCACAGCTTTGCGAAATTCCCGTTCCGGCATCTCATTCCCAAAAATCGTTCTTGCTCTGTCCATACCCAGCCCCCTTTGTGAATTTACAGGCATCATAAAAAGTTCACAATGATTCTCTTGACAAATTTTTGTAAATCTGATATACTTATAACTATCAGATGATAGAAGTTCTATCCAAGGATATATCAACTATCATCATTCGTTAATCCTATTCTATCATAATGTGGGAGGTTTGTCAAGTGGATAATTTATTTTCGCCCGAAAATCTGAAGAATAAGCGTTTTGAGGCCGCTGTTGCAGCCAGCGCCCGCCTGTTCCTGGAGAACGGCATCGACAATGTCAAAATGACCGACATTGCCGAAAAGAGCGGTATCGGCGTTGCCACGCTCTACCGCTACTTCGGCACCAAGACCCGGATCGCCATCGCCGCTATGACCTACCTCTGGACGGATCTGCAGAACATGTTCAGCGGTGTGTTCGATTCCGATGTGTTCCGCAGCCAGTCCGGCATCAAGCAGCTCACCGACCTGATGCGGCTCGGCCTTGTGCTCTACGATGCCCACAAGGACTTTATGCGCCTGCTCGGCGAATTCGATCTTCTGCTCATCCGGGAAAACGTCCCCAAGGAGGAGCTTGTGGAGTACGACAAGTCCATCATCAACATCTACCCCTTCTTTGAAGCCGCCTTCCAGACCGGCATCAAGGACGGCACCGTGCGGGAGGATGTGAATTTCCAGCTTTTCTACCTCGCCTATGCGCATGCCTCGATGGAGCTTGCCAAGAAGCTCCTGCAGGGCGAGCTGCTCCCGTCGGATAATTTCTCTGCGGGCGGCATGGAGCTCAATATGCTCGTGGAGACGGCGGTATATTACGTCCGCAAGCAGCCCTGAACGCTCGCAGAGCTCTGACCCCTCAGAAGGGAGGACGTTTATGGAACAGAAGAAAATCGCATCAAACAAGATCCTCTGGATCTTCGCCATCGGCCAGCTCGGCTGGTCACTGCTTTCCGGTATCATCAACAACTGGCTTGTATTCTACTACCAGCCCTCCGGCGAGGAGCTTGCCAAGGGACAGGTGGAATTTCTCCCGGATTTCAAATTTTTCGGCGTGCTGACCATCATCGGCATGATCGCAGCCGCCGGCCGTATTTTCGATGCCATCACCGACCCCCTCGTGGCCGGCAGATCGGACAGCTTCCGGCACCGCCTCGGCAGGCGCATCCCGTTCAGGCGGGCGGCGGCGATCCCGTTCGGTCTGGTCACCGTTCTGCTTTTCATCTCGCCGTTTGCCCCCGGCAGCAAGGGCAATGCCGTGGTGCTGTTCGGATTTGCGCTGCTGTTCTATCTCTGCATGACCTGCTACTGCACGCCCTATAATGCGCTGATCCCGGAGCTTGGCCGTACACAGAACGCCCGCATCAACCTTTCCACCTTCATCTCCACGACGTTCTTCGTCGGTTCCGCTTTTGCCTATCTCGTACCGAATATCGCCGGGTTCTTCATGACAAAGCTCGGCTATGCAGGCTCCTTCCGCATCACGGTCGCCATTCTGGCAGTCATCGCTGTGATCTGCATGCTCATCCCGGCCTTTGCCATCCGTGAAAACGACTATGCCGATACCACACCCGTGACCACACCGGCGTTCCGCTCGCTGCTCACCACCTTCCGGAACAGGCAGTTCATCGTTTTCATCATCAGTGATATATTTTACTGGCTGGCGCTGACCATGTTCCAGACCGGCCTCTCGTACTACATCACCGTTCTCATGGGTCTGGACAGCACATGGAGCTTCCCGCTCTTTGCCATCATGACCGTAATGAGCCTTGCCTTTTATCCTCTCGTGAATATTTTCGCCAAGAAGCTCGGCAAAAAGAAGCTGATCTGCTTTGCCTACCTGTTCTTTGCGCTGACCTTCCTCATCACGGGCTTTGCAGGCTTCGTGCCGATCCCGGGTATCGCCTACGGCATCATCGTCGCTGTCTTCGCCGCACTTCCGATGGCGATCCTCGGCATTCTTCCGCAGGCCGTCGTGGCGGATATCTCCGAAGCGGACAAGTATGAGACCAGTGAGAACCGCTCCGGCATGTTCTTTGCCGCCGTCACCTTCGCCATGAAGATCGGGCAGAGTGCTGCCATGCTGATCTTCACCAGCCTTGCGACCATCGGCAGTGATGCGCTCAAGGGTACTGCGGAATACGGCATCGGCTACCGCATCACTGCATTCGCTGCTGCAGGGCTTTCCATCATCGGCGGCATCATCTTCTTCCTCTACCGTGAATCCGACATTCTCGCCCGCATCCGAACCGGGCAGAAAGGAGCAGCGCAGCATGAAACTGAAACGGATTGAATTTGCCTGTACCGAGGGCGAACGGGAATTTTCCGTTGCCGCAGACTGCAGTGTCCGCACCGACCACCTGTCGCTGGACATTGCTGCCGAAGAAGATGCGCTCCGTGTCACAGTCTCGACAGACCGTGAGATCATCATCCGGCATGTCCGGGCAGTGTATGACTGCAGCTTCAGCCCCGCAGAATCCATTTTTCTCAACGGCTACCAGACGTGGACGGACAGCACGGAGCACTCCGTCCGTGACCGGATGCACGGTTTGAACCGTATCCCGAAGAATATCATTGATA
>CAMNDR010000190.1 GCA_946535685.1 uncultured Clostridia bacterium
ATAGAACACATTCTCCTTCGTGCCCTCGACCATGACATTGGCAGTCACGAAATCGGTCTCGTTGGAGTAGGTGAACTGCTGCCAGTCGTTGGAGATCTTGGTGATGTTGCCGTCCTTGTCGATCTCGAAGTTATCCATCTGCTTGGGCACGGTGCAGTGCCAGCTAATGGTCACGATGCCGTTCTTGTTCTTCGCCCAGTCGATCATGCGGTCGGTCACGCCGTCCTCCCAGGCAAAGCCCGGATTGTGGCAGTTCAGGTCAAATCCACGGATTGCCGGATAATCGCCGGTCAGCTCCTTGAGGTAACGGCATTCCTGCTCATAATCATTATAGGTATAGTTATGGTTCTGGGTGCTGTAGGTATAGACAAATCCTGTCTCATCCATGCAGTGCCACGGGAACTTGTTGCCCTGCTCGTCCGTGTCATAGCTTTCCTTGTCGATCTCATACTCCTTGCCGCTGCCGTCCACGCACTTGTCAGCCTGTGCATCATAGCGGATGTCAGTCTGCACGCCGTGGCCGCCGCCGTAGATCTCCTGCTGACCGGAGAGAATGTGCTTGCCGTATTCGGAAGCAAGGTACTTCATCAGTGCCTTGGCTTCCGGTGTTGCCTTCGGGTCAACGGGGGTTGCGGATGCCTTGACCTCAGGGAGCTCAGCCTTGGAAATGGTCATGGTATCGTAGCCTGCATAGCCATAGATCGGCTTGAGGGTGATGGTGTTCTTGCCGGCCTTCATGCGGAACACGCCGAAGGTCATATCCTGCCATGTCTCGGTATACGGCATCACAAAGGTATAGTCAATGCCGTTGATGGAGATCGTCTGCATGCGGCTGAGCTGCTTGCCCTCGTCCTTGCTGAGAATCTGCACAGCACGCACGTCGATCTGGTACATGCCTTCTTCTTCCACTTCGATGTCGATCGAAATCGGTGCAGCGGTGAGATAGGCAAAGCCCTCGCCGGAATAGCCGGGTGTCTCGTTTTTGTAGATGCTGGTCCAGGTCTGATCCACGCCCTCGAAATTCTCGCACTCATAGGTGCCGAGGCCGTTGGCGGCGGAGACCGGTGCCGGCATGACAGCGAGCATGCTGCCTGCCATCGCTGCAGCGAGCACAGCGCTGACAGTTTTTCTGAACTTCTTCATAGTGACCCCTCCATTTTTATCTGTATAGGTTACGGAGATTAATTTACAAGTAAATTATAGCACAAATTTAGCTAAAAATCTATGTACATAGCGCACAAATTTTAGGATCATTTTTTATGCATATAAACCAAACCCAGAAAGCCTCACCGGCTCTCCGGGTCATTTTTCTTATCTGACAGCATGCAGCACACCGCTGAAAGCACGGTGAGCAGTCCTGAAACGATGCAGAATCCGGCGATCATACGGGTCATATCGACGTAGCACAGGGCGCAGAGTCCTGAAAAGACAAGCACACACAGGAGCATCACGCCCGCTGCCAGAAGCCGCAGCCGCTTTGTCTGCAGCAGATAGAATCCGATGGCGCACAGCACGACAGTCCCCGTCAGGATGATCCCGACCGCAGAAAGTGCAGAGGAAATGAAGATGCTGAACAGGGGAACGGTGTCATTGCGGAAGTCATAAAACAGCCCTCTGACAAAGGGAATGCAGGCAGCCGCCATTGCAATGACAGGCAGAACCACAGTGATCCGTCCGATCCTCTCCCACATACAGCACGCCTCCGATCTGTGCCTGTGTTACTCCGGCTTTGTCCGCAGCAGCTCCCGCAGATTCTCCAGCAGATCGCCGCCGGAAACGGAAAGATTCCCGACATTCTCGCAGATCCGCTCCAGGTATTCGAGCTCCTTGAGCTTGTAGAGCGTCTTGTTTTCATCCATGAGCTTGGCGGTATTGAGCAGGGAACGGGTCGATGCGACCTCCTCCCGGCGCGTGATGACATTGGCCTGCGCCCGCTTTTCCGCCAGCAGCACCGTGTTCATGATATCCCGCACATCACCCGGCAGGATGATATCCCGGATGCCTGCTTCCTTCACCTCGATGAAAAGCGCCTCCGCCTTCGGGCGGATCTTCTGCAGCAGCTCCTCGCCGATGACATCCCGCTGCTGCAGGAGCTCGTCGAGCACAAGCCCTGCCACATGCTCCCGCACTGCAAGCTGCACGGCGGTATAGAACTGCGTCTCATAATCCTCGATCTCCCGGAATGCCGCCAGGCAGTCCGTCACACGGTAGCTGCACACGAAGTTCAGCCGCACGCCGACCCTGTCTTTGGTCAGGATCTCCTGTCCGTTGAGGGAGAGCTCCTGCCAGCGTGTTTCGGCGATCCGGACATTGATATTCACGGCGTTGTTCCAGAAATAATAGCGTCCCGGCGCAAGGATCCGCACGAAGCGGCCGTTTTCGAGCAGCAGACCCACCTGGGATTCACCGACCTCAAAGCTCTTCATGAACCCCTTGGCACGGAGCTTGTCACAGAGCATCGTGGAGAGCTCCTCCGGCACATCCGGCTGTGTCGTGTCATAGAGCTCAAAGCTGTGCTTCTCCGCCTGATTCCAGAACAGGTATTTTCCGGCCGGCAGCACCTCCGACAGCAGTCCGTCCACACGGTGTACGGCGATGAAGCCGTCCGGCACCTCCTGGGTGACAGTCTGTGCTGCGAATTCCGGATCCTTCCGGAGGACAGCGAGCTCAGCAGGCGTAAAGGCCTTGGTGAGCGGATTTGTCAGCGGCACACGGCGCACCTCGCTGTGCCCCTTGGCAAAGGAGGAGCTGTTCCAGAAGGTGTATTTGCCCGGCATGAGCATCCGCTCAAATACGCCCTCCTTGAACAGGAAGCCTCTTTCGTTTTCTTTAATAATGTATACCATGTATATGACCTCCCGATTGAGGATTATTGACGCACCTTTCCCCACACCCCGGCGGCGGCAGGAACCTTGAGCCGTATGCACGGCACGGCGGAAGCAGACGCTCTGGCCGTGAAGGCATGGCGGCGGTATCCGGGACCCGGCAGGGCCATCCGGCGTGCTTCCCGTTCCGCCGTGCGTACACGGCAGAGGGGAAGGGGATCGGCACATTCATAGCTCCCGCCCCGATGGCGGGGCAGGAAAATGATACCATCCAGGACAAACCTGTGTCGGAATCGAACCGACAAAAAGAGATTGGAAAACCTCCGTGGCTGTTATGTGCCGGTGAAGACACATGACAAAACATCCGAAGAACTGCGGCATACGTTACGGCATTGCCCCACGCACCGCCGTGCGGTTCAGACACACGGCCAAAGCAGCTTCTCCCGCTTTGATTATAGCAGAATCTGCCATGCCTGTCAAGCATCTGCATTTGTGCAGTTTGACAGTCCATCAAAAGCCTGTTTCTGGCAAAATACATAGCCGATCGGATGTTCTCTGTGTAATCTATACAAAAAAACAACTTTCCCGCTGTGCATCCCCTCTAAAAATCAATTACAGAGTGATGCGGCGTGTCACCGGGCTGTGATTTTGCACCTGTTTTGTTCATAAACAGGACATCCTTTGTTTTCATAATATTTACAAAAATATGTGCAACATGTCCTGCATGTGTCGCCAGATGGCAGAAAGTTTGTGGATTAAATGGAAAAAGCTTCAAAATCATTGCGTTTTGGCCGCAGATATGCTATGATAGGGTCAGTTCCGGATGGGACGAAATGACTCGCATGAGGAAAGGAATGAGTTGAT
>CAMNDR010000191.1 GCA_946535685.1 uncultured Clostridia bacterium
TGCAAGCAGATGTGCCGCCAAGCCGTCAGGCGGGCTTTGTGCGGTGTTGCCTTAACTTTGGCTTTATGAGGTCTTTCCCTCTCGCCATAATTATCATACCACGTTTTCAGGCAGTTTTCAATCGCCAATCCTGCGTGATTCTGTAGCATAAGCGACACACCGCAGCAGATGTGTCGCTTATCTGACAAACCATGCTGAAATTGTCGTGCATCTGCCGCATGCAGCAGCAGACCGGTGATGTACGGGCCAAAGCCCGCCCGGGAACGTCAGTTGTCCCAGTCCTCCAGAAGCTGCCGCAGCGCCGCTTCATCCGCCACATGGATGCCCTCGGCGAGGGCAAGCCTGTCCTCCTCCGGCAGCAGCCATACCTCCGTGTCGAGCATCTTGTACGGCATTTCGGCGCCTTCCCGGAACAGTGCCAGATGCCCGTCTGCTTCCCGGAGCACAAAGCCCGGCTCCTCCGTCTTGCGCACAGCCTGCCTTGCAATGGCTGCCGATTTCTCGTATTCCACGGATTTTCCTGCAGATACGCATACCACCAGGAGCGAGAATGCCATCACCGGCAGCAGCATCCAGAACGGACGCATTACTTTTTGCATCGGGATCCCTCCTTTGCTTTCTTTGCAGTAGTATTGCCGGTTCTGCAGCTTCTATGCAGGATTTTTGTAACAACCGCCAATTTGTGTGAAAAAAGATGCCCCGCATGTGCAATGTTTCATAAAAAATCTTGATTTTTTGAAAAAACCCTTAACAAACAAGATGTTATGTGCTATAATGATAATGTATCACTATGTCATGCCGCTCCCCCTGCAGGGAGCACGAAAAAAGAAAGGACCCAGGATCAACATGAGCGAACTATCCAGAAAGAAAGGAAGTGCCGAGGAAGAGACACAGCTCCGGCGAAAAAAGCCATCCAAAAAATGGCGTATCGTCAAAAAGCTGTTCTCCATCCTGTTCTCGACCTTCCTGTCCATTTTCCTGATCTGTACCATCACCGGTACGATCGTGGCAACGGCAGGTGCGATCTATGTGCTTGACTTTGCACAGGAGGCATCGACCATCACCCTCGAAGAGATGGAGCTTGCCTACAACACGAATATCTACGGCTATGATGAGGAGGGCAACCTCGTGACCCTCTACCAGGTGCAGAACACCTCCCAGCGTATCCCCGTCAAGTTTGAGGAGATCCCGCAGCATGTGCTCGATGCCTTCGTGTACACCGAGGACGAGCGCTTCTACACACACGACGGCGTGGACTACCGCAATACCGTTGCCGCCATGCTCAACCTCGTGCTGAACTTCTGGGATACCGAGCGCGGCGGCTCCACCATCACCCAGCAGCTCATCAAGAACGTGACCGGCGACGCCGATCCGTCCCCGTCCCGTAAGATCCGCGAGATCTTCCGTGCGATGACACTGGAGAAGAACTACCCCAAGGACAAGATCATCGAGACCTACCTCAACTACATCGGCTTCGGCGGCCCGACCAACGGCATCGAAGCGGCTGCCATCAAGTACTTCGGCAAGGATGTCTGGGAGCTCGATGTGGCGGAAGCGGCCGTACTGGCGGCGATCCCGCAGTCTCCGGAGACGATCAACCCCTTCGCAGGCTATGTCGATGATGAGACCGGCGAGTGGGTCGCATCCGGCCGTACCCGTAACCGTGAGCGTCAGGAGTATGTACTTTATAAGATGTATACCAACGGCGCCCTGAGCTACGATGACTACCAGCACTCCATGACGGAGCACCTGATCTTTGCCGATACGGATGAATTCAAGAAGCTGCATCCCGACTGGAATGCCAAGGAATATGATCCCAATGAGGCAGCTACAAGCTGGACGATCGACGCTGCGATCTATGAGGTCGAGGATTATCTGATGGAGACCTATTCCATCGACCGCAAGGAGGCGCTGCACCGCATCAATACCGGCGGCTACCAGATCTATACGACCATCGACCCGAGCATGCAGGCCTATGTCGAGGAGAAATATCTGGATCTCTCCAACCTCATCAGCATCCAGAATTCCGCCCGCTATACACGGGACACCAACAAGGACGGCGAGATCAACGAAGAGGACGATCCCGTTTATCCGCAGAGCGCCTTTATTGCCATGAACTACGAGGGCGAGATCCTCGCCTGCGTCGGTGCCATCGGCAAGAAGGAGGGCGCCCTCATCATGAACTACGCCACAATGGAACCCCGTCAGCCCGGCTCGACCATCAAGCCGCTCTGCGGTTACGGCTACGGTATCTACAGCGATGAGTTCTGCTGGGGCACCCAGATCAAGGACTACGGTATCGAGATGCCCGACGGCGAACTCTGGCCGCACAACTATTCTTCCAACTCCGAGGTGACCAACTACTCCGGCAAGGATCTGCCGATGTACTACGGCCTGATGAAGTCCCTGAATACCATCTCCGCCCGTCTGGTCGATACCCTGACCCCCGAGGCTGTCTATGACTTCGCCACCAACAAGATGGGTCTGAAGCTCCATGAGATTGATGCCAAGGGCAACACGGACAAGGCGCTCTCGCCTCTGTCGGTGGGCGCTCTGACCTACGGCGTTACCGTGGAGAATATGGTCAACGGCTATATCCCTTACGGCAACGGCGGCTGGATGTATGAATCCCACATCGTGTCCCGCCTGGAGCAGGGCAACCACGAGCTCATCTATGAGAACAAGGGCAAACCCTATGAAGCAGTGGATGAGCGCACCGCTTATATCATGAACCGCATGTTGAAGAACGTCGTTTCCTCCAACGGTACAGCCGGTGCAGCACAGCTTTCCAACAAGGAAGTTGTCGGCAAGACCGGTACCACCCAGAACTGGGACGACCTCTGGTTCATCGGTCTGACACCGGACTTCGTATCCGGCGTATGGATCGGCTATATCGAGCGTCAGAAGCTCGACACAAGCATCAGCTCCGCCAGAATGTGGTACAATGTCATCGGTGAATATGCCGATGCGATCGAATCCGATGCAGAATTCCCCGTACCCGAGGAAGGCATTGTGGAAGCGCCTGTCTGCGAGAATACCGGCAAGATCGCCGGCAAGAACTGCCCGAAGGGCGAGATGGGCTACTGGAAGGAAGAAAATGCGCCTGTCTGCGAGGGCTGCAGAGCGTATGAGGCGACCGGAGCGACCGGAGCGACCAGCGCCGGGGATACGCCTGCGACACCGACACCTGCCGATCCCGGCGTGCTCCCGGTAGCGACCGACCCGCCGGAGCCTGTGTATATCGAACCGGTTGATCCGGGAACACCGGAACTGCCGCCGCCGCCGGCACCGATCGACAACGGCGGCGATGACGGAGGCGTCGCAGAATGACGGGCGGCATCCGCTTTTCCGCCCCCTGCCACTTCGGACTGGAGAAGGTGCTCCGGTTTGAGGTGACACGCATCGGCGGTGAGGACATCAGCGTGCAGGACGGGAGAGTGAGCTGGACAGGCGATCTCTCCACCCTCGCCAGAGCGAACATCGGCCTTTCCACAGCGGAACGTGTGCAGATCGTGCTCGCCGAATACAGCGCCGATACATTTGAAGCGCTGTTCGAGGGCATGTTCCGTGCGCCGCTTGAGCAGTTCATCGGCCCGGAGGATGCCTTCCCCGTGAAGGGACATTCCGTCAATTCCGTATTGCACAGCATCCCCGCCTGCCAGAAGATCCTGAAAAAAGCCGC
>CAMNDR010000192.1 GCA_946535685.1 uncultured Clostridia bacterium
GATTGACATCTCCCATTGAAGGCGAATCCTCTGCAGGAACCGGAATGGGTGCCTGCGCTGCCTGTACCGGAAGCGTGACCGGGCGGCGAACACGCCCTGAAGGCAACTCTGTCAGGATCATTGCGGCCGCACAGACAGCAGCCAGGTACTTTGTTAAACGCATAAATGTCACTTCTTTCTTCACTTATGTTTTGTGCCAGGAGCCTGTAGGCAACACCGCACATAGCTGGTGGTGCAGATGCGCAGTCAGATTGTATAGAAATGACGCCGCTGGGCTGGCGCCCAGCAAGGAATTTCTGTGCAGGATGACGGAAAAGATGCAAGCAGATGTGCCGGGAAATACCTGCGGCGATCTCGATGCCTTCGCCCAGGTCACCGTCAAGCAGCTCGACGCCCTCATAGCCATTGTCAAGGAAGAGCTGAATGTGTACTCTTTTTCATAGCATTCACCTTATAACGTTTTGCAGGTCTTCGCTCGCATTCTGTCACCGGGGCGGGCAGGCGCTACGAACCCTTTATTATAAAAAAGTATACCACGCAGGGGATAAAATGTCAATAGGAGCCACGGGGGGACAGAGTACGTTCTGGAAGTTTCTTCCAGAAGAAAAGTCAGTTTTGCATAGGCTCAGCTATTTTTTGTGCAATTTTTTCTATCAAAAATTTTCAGATTTCACAGATTTCGGTTGAATCCGGCCGGCTGTTGTGCTATAATGAAATAGGTACGGAACGGCGCGTTCCGGCGGAAATCACAGACAGAAAACTGCACATTTGGTGAAAGGAAGGGTAGGAATGATCACATTTCTGATTGGGCTGTGCATTCTGGTAACAGGAGGCCTGATCTACGGCAAGATCTGCGAGCGGGTCATGAAGCCGACTGACCAGAAAACGCCCGCAGTGGAACACTACGACGGGGTGGACTATGTCCCCATGAAAAAATGGAAAAACAGCCTCATCGAGCTGCTGAACATCGCCGGAACAGGGCCGATCCTCGGACCGATCCAGGGCATTTTGTTCGGGCCGATCGCTTTTATCACGATCCCGATCGGCTGCGTGATCGGCGGTGCGCTGCACGACTACATGAGCGGCATGATCTCCGTCCGCTGCGGCGGTGAACAGATGCCGGGACTTGTAAAACGATTCCTGGGCAAGTATGTTTACGGCATTTATCACATTTTTGTGTGCCTGCTTCTTCTGCTGCTGGGTGTGGTATTCATCTACACGCCCGGCGATCTGTTCGTGACGGAGATCATGGGTCAGGAAAGCACGCTGCAGAACCCTCTGGTCTGGATCGTGTACGGCGTGATCTTTGCCTACTATATCATTGCAACGCTCCTGCCCATTGACAAGATCATCGGACGGATCTATCCGGTCTTCGGTGCCGTGCTGCTCCTGTCAGCGGTGGGCGTCTTTATTGGCCTGTTCACCAAGGGCTACCGGCTCGATGAGCTCTGGACGGCCGGTGCGAGCTTTGTCAATCCTTACGGCGAGCACTTCATCCCCATCTTCTTTGTGACAGTGGCATGCGGCATTGTTTCCGGCTTTCATTCCACACAGGCAACTCTGATTTCCCGCACCATGGCTGATGAACGTGAGGGACGGATGGTCTTCTATAACATGATGATCTTAGAGGGCTTTATTGCAATGGTCTGGGCTGCTGCTGCCATGGGCGCTGTCAACATGGGGCTCACTGACAATGATATGCTCCACAATCATGCAACCACTCTGGTCGGCATTGTGGCGAAGAGCATGCTCGGCAAGATCGGCGGCATCATCGCTGTGGTCGGTGTCATTGTGCTGCCGATCACCTCCGGCGATACGTCCCTGCGCTCTCTGCGGGTCATCATTTCCGAAGCGTTTCACATCAACACCACCAAGAAGCGCAACAATCTGCTGCTGGCGCTCGGCATTTTCGCGGTCGTTGCTGCGATCCTGATCTATGCAAAATCCGATGAGAAGGGCTTCAACATACTGTGGCGCTATTTCTCGTGGGCCAATGAATCCACGGCCGTTTTTGCCTTTGCCATGATCTCCGTGTACATGATGCAGCAGAACATGCCGTATCTGATGGCGCTTATTCCCGGCATGTTCTACATGTATATCTGCTCGAGCTATATCCTCAATGCCCATATCGGGTTCAATCTTCCCTGGACGGCAAGCTACATCGCTGCCGGCATTCTGACAGCCGCATACGGATGTGCTGTTGTGCTCTGGGGAAAGCACAAAGCATCTCTGACGATGCAGACCTCCTGAATACAGACGCCGCTGTCCTTCGCCGGAGATGGGCAGCGGCGTTTTCTGTTCTCTTGCTTTTCTGGCTATAGCTTCGATCTATAGCTTTTCATCAATTATATGGATTGGACAAATCACGGATCCTGTGGTATACTTAAAACATACCAAACAGATAGACTTACAAAGCAATGAAAGGAGTGACGTCCATGCTGCATGGTACCCTGTCCCGGCTGCGTTCCATTATCCGTGGACGTGACCGAATGCGATGTTGTTAGCATGAAATAAAAGATAAGAGGTTAGATGTAAGAGATCAGAAGTAAGAGATCATGCCGGAAGGCTTTTACAGGAGGAATTGATTATGGCAAAACAGCTTCATTTTGAGACATTACAGCTCCATGTCGGACAGGAGCAGGCAGACCCCGCTACGGACGCAAGAGCCGTCCCGATCTATGCGACCACATCCTATGTGTTCCACGATTCCCAGCATGCGGCTGACCGCTTTGGTCTGCGGGATGCGGGCAATATCTACGGCAGACTGACCAACTCCACGCAGGATGTGTTCGAGAAGCGCATCGCAGCACTCGAAGGCGGCGTGGCTGCCCTTGCGACTGCATCCGGCGCTGCTGCCATCACCTACACCATCCAGGCGCTTGCAAAGGCAGGCGAAAATATCGTCGCTTCCAAGACGATCTATGGCGGCACCTACAACCTGCTGGCGCATACGCTGCCGCTGTACGGGATCGAGACCAGCTTTGTCGAGCCGGAGCCGGCGGCATTCGAGGCGGCGATCAATGACAAGACCAAGGCGCTCTATGTCGAGACGCTGGGCAATCCGAATTCCAATGTCATCGACATTGAAGCAATTGCGGAGATCGCCCATAAGCACGGCATTCCGCTTGTGGTGGATTCGACGTTTGCAACGCCCTATCTCATCCGCCCGATCGAGCACGGCGCAGACATCGTGGTGCATTCTGCGACCAAGTTCATCGGCGGCCACGGCACTGCCATCGGCGGCGTGATCGTGGATTCGGGCAAGTTCGACTGGGCAAAGTCCGGGAACTATCCGTGGATCTCCGAGCCGAACCCGAGCTATCACGGGGTATCCTTCACCGCAGCCGCAGGCGCTGCCGCATTTGTGACCTATATCCGTGCAATTCTGCTGCGTGACACTGGCGCTACGCTTTCGCCGTTCCATGCATTCATCTTCCTGCAGGGGCTGGAGACGCTGTCACTGCGTGTGGAGCGCCATGTGGAAAATGCGCTGAAGATCGTGGATTTCCTGAACAAGCATCCGCAGGTCGAGGCGGTGCATCATCCTTCCCTGCCGACCGAGCCGAGCCATGCGGTCTATGAGAAATACTTCCCGAACGGCGCAGGCTCCATCTTCACCTTTGAAGTGAAGGGCAGCGAGGCAGATGCACGGAAATTCATCGACAATCTGCCGATCTTCTC
>CAMNDR010000193.1 GCA_946535685.1 uncultured Clostridia bacterium
TCAGGAGAACTTCATCGAGCCGCTCCCCGTCCTGCTGAAAATAACCATAGCCGCAGGTATATCCGTCCATTTCAAGCGGTGACCGCCCTCTCACAGGCACAAAGACCTCTGCCGCCCGCTGAATGGCATACGGCCCCGAGATCCGGATCACCGCCATGCCGCCCGAACCGTGGGGCGTAGCGATCGCTGCGATCGTTTCCATAGGCTCCTCCTACAACAAGAGGCTGAACGAACCGTCCAGCCTCCCTGATTTTTCTCAATTCGATCAGAATTCGATCTTGCCGTACAGCCCCGCATTGATCTCATCCTCAGCCTTCGGGCGCTTATACTCCTTCTCGAAAGCCGTCTTCATGGAATCCATCGAAATGCGCTCCGGCGGCGTATCCGGATTTCTTCTGCGGCCGCCGTCTCTCCTGCGTCCGTCTCTGCCGCCTCTTCCGCCGCCTCTGCGGTCATCATGATCCCGGCCGCCTCTGCGTCTCTGCGGTCTTGCATTGGTGGAGGAGATCACGACCTTGCGGTACGGCTCCTCGCCGATGCTCTTGGACTGCACGCCGTCGATCTCAGCAATGGCAGAGTGGATGATCCGTCTCTCATACGGATTCATCGGCTCAAGCGTCATCTGTCTGCCGCTGCGCAGCACATTCTTGGCGATCTTCGCCGCCAGCTCTTCGAGCGTCTTGCGGCGGCGCTCACGATAATTGGCGCTGTTCAGGATAATTCTGTAATATTCCTTGTCGCCTCTGTTGGCGATCATGAAGGTCAGATACTGCAGCGCATCGAGCGTCTCGCCTCTCTTGCCGATGACAGCGCCGTTGTTGGCAGCCACGATGTCGATCATCGCGCTCTCCGCACCGGCCTTTACCTCAAAGGTCGCCTCCACGCCCATCTGCTCCAGGATCCCCGCCAGATAGGTCTTGGCACGCTCGATCTTCGCCAGAGCAGCCTCAGAAGGCTCTCCCACGATCAGTTCCTCATCAAACGGCACCTTCTCTGCCTTCGCCTCTGCAGGCGCAGCATCCGGAATGATGGCCTTGGCCGCATCATCCACGGCAGGAGCCGCTTCCTGGATCACACTGTCCACAGCCGAGCTGACCTCGTTTACAACATCCTCCACGACCGGCGTCACCCCGTCCACAGCGCTCTGTACAACAGGCTTCACCTCATCGACCGCATTCTGTACATACGGTGTCACTTCTTCGACCGCATCCTTCACGATCGGTGTGACCTCCTCGACCACATTGTCCACTGCCGCCTCAACACCGGAAATGACCTGTGCAAAGACAGAAGCCGGCTTCTCTTCCTCAGCAGCAGGCGCATCGTCCTCCACCGTGTCATATTCCACGACCGGCGGCACAGCGACCTCATGCTTGGTCTGGCGGTGATCCTCTGCGGAAATATCAATGGATTCGTAGGTCGCCTTCACTCTGGCCTGCCCCTTCACGATCCCCAGAAAGCCACGCTTCGGCTCCTCCAGGATCTCAAACTTGATGTCCGACTCAGCGACACCCCAGGTCTTGGCAGCCAGCTCCTTTGCCTTCTCGACTGTCTTTTCTGTAAAAATCTGTGTCATGCTACGACCTCCTACTTCTTCTTTTTCTTTGCCAGCTTGGCAGGTGCCTCCTCCGGTACCTCTTCCTCACCGTATTTTGCAGCCATCCGCTTTCTGGCCTCCCGGATGACAGACGTATTATATTCCTCCATCTCCGAGCGGGAAGGCTTGCGTCCTTCACCGTCATCATCAGAATACCGTACTCTGTTGGAGGGCCCCCCGGCGAGCTTTGCCTCAGAACCTGTGCCCTGCTGCTGCCGGAGCATTTCCTCCTGCTGTTCCATCAGTCTCTGCATCATGGACGGTCTGCGGTTGGCCTTCTTGGCCTTCTCACGCTCCGCCTCGCCGATCTTCTTGACTCTCTCCTCATTGAACCATGCATAAAGCCCGATGCTCTGCAGGAACGAGAAAGCCGAGGAGCACATCCAGTAGAAGCCGACACCAGCCGGCACCGTAAACGCCAGCCAGACAGAGAACAGCGGCATGAAATACAGCATCGCATTCATCGGCCCCATGTTCGGCATATCCGGATTACGCTTCTTCTGCATATGCTGCATATAGATCGTCATGCCGAGCTGCAGCAGACCCGACAGAATCGGGATCAGGAACAGGAACATGGTCGAATTCTGCGCCGGCTTCCAGTTCGGTGTCTCACTCAGCTTTGTGCTGCCGATCTTAAAGGTATCCGCAAACTTCTGCACCGTCGGAACAAAGCTCTCGTCGATCGCAGCGAGCTTCTGAACAGTCGCATTACCGTCCTTGTCATAGACCGTGACCTCGCCGCTCTGCACAACAGCCTGGAACTCGTCCGCCTTGCCCTCCTGCAGCATCTTGCTCATGACAATGAGCTCCGAACGCATGCCGTTCTTGCTCAGGAGCTTTTCGGCAGCCGCCCTGTCATCGTCGATCTGGAGCACAATGGCCTTTGCCTCATCAATGACCGGCTGCTTATAATCCATAATGTAGGTCATCGGCTGGTACACGACCGCCAGCACGCCCCACAGCAGGATCAGCGGGATAAACGATGTCAGGCAGGAGGAATACGGATTGATATTCTCCTCCTGATAGAGCTTCGACTGCTCAAGCTGCATCTTTTCGGGCTCATTGCGGTACTTCTCCTGGAGCTTTTTGAGCTTGGGGGACAGAAGCTGCTGCCTTGCCGCATTTTTCTGCTGCTTATAGCTCACAGGGAACAGCAGGATCTTCGTGAACAGCGTGAACAGGATGATGGCAATGCCATAATTTCCCACCCAGTTGTAGATCAGCTTCATGATGAAGCCAAGCGGCACACCGATGATGTTAATGATAAAATTCAATTTTTGTTACCTCATTCCTTATTATCCAAATCCCAAAACCAACGATCTGTCGTCATTTACTCCGGATCCTTCTCTGTCTGCACATGCTTTTGCCGCATCCGGTAGTAATTGATCCGCCGCCAGGAGACCTCCTGCGGCACCTCATCCACGCCGCCCGGTGCCCAGGGATGGCAGCGCAGCACCCGCAGCACAGCGAGCACAAAGCCCTTGCACGCCCCGAAGCGTTCCACCGCCGTCAGCGCATAGGCCGAGCATGTCGGATAATACCGGCAGCAGGGCGGGAACAGCGGCGAGATGCACTTTCGGTACACCTTGATGAGCAGCATCAGTACATAGCCTCTGAAAATGATGTTTCTGCGAGCCGGTTCCGGGGAAGGTTCTCCGCCGGCCGTCTTTTGTCCAGAGGCACCCGTTTGATATTTCATGCCTGCCTGCCCTTCGGCTGCGGCACAGGCTCTCCCGCATAGATTTTCTGAAGACCCGGGATCCCGTGCCTGCCCAGGCTCTCACTGAGCACCTGGGATTTCACCGTCACCAGTCTCGGCCTTGCCACGATGACAATATCGAGCCCGATGGGCGCAGCAAGCTCATTTTCACGCCAGGCCTGCCGGATGAGCCTTCTGGCTCTGCTCCGGCAGACCGCATTTCCGACTTTCTTGCCGGTGGTGATGCCAAGCCGGTTCACACCCAGCTTGTTCTTCCGCGCATAGAGGATGACAAACGGCAAAACGACGCACTTCCCCTTCCGGTAGCACATCTGAAATTCCCTGTTCTCTTTCAGGATCTCCGTATACATCATCATGCACA
>CAMNDR010000194.1 GCA_946535685.1 uncultured Clostridia bacterium
CGGCGGGGGTGATGTGCTTCGGGATCAGCTCGTCCCGGCGCTGCTCGATGGCTTCCGCCCAGCCGTCAGCGGGGACGGTCTCAAGCATTTCCTTCAGAACGGAGAAGCAGACCTTCTCTTTGATCCCGTACTGCTTCGGGTCGAAATCGACGAATGCGTCCATATCGACCATACCGTTGGAAAAGACCTTGACACGCTTGCCGTTGATGTCGACAACGGCCTCGTTCACACCGCGGCGGGAGAGCTCGCGCGCCTTCTCACGCGAGAGCGTTTCTCCGTTCATGGCGAGGATCTCGCCGGTCATGGGATCGGCAACGGGCTCTGCGAGCATCTGACCGCTCAGACGGCTCCAGATGTCGAGCTTCTTGTTGAATTTATAGCGACCGACCTTGCTCACGTCGTAGCGGCGGACGTCGAAGAACAGCGCCTCAAGATAGGACTCGGAGCTCTCGACTGTGGGCGGCTCGCCCGGACGGAGCCTGCGGTAAATCTCAAGGAGCGCTTCCTCGCGCGTCTTGCAGGGGTCCTTGTCCAGCGTGGCCTTGAGCAGGGGATCTTCACCGAAGGTTTCGGTGATCTGCCCGTCGGTAGCAACACCGAGCGCGCGGATGAGGCAGGTGATGGGGAGCTTGCGGTTCTTGTCGATGCGGACCCAGAACACGCCGTTCGTATCCGTCTCATATTCGAGCCATGCGCCGCGGTAGGGGATGACGGTGGCGGTATAGATGTGCTGGTCGGCCTTGTCGACCTCGTCGCCAAAAAAGACGCCGGGGCTGCGGACGATCTGCGAGACGATGACACGCTCTGCGCCGTTGATGACGAAGGTGCCGCCGTCGGTCATGAGCGGGAAGTCGCCCATGAAGATCTCCTGCTCCTTGATCTCGTCGGTCTCCTTGTTGTGCAGACGCACGCGCACCTTGATGGGTTTGGCATAGGTCGCGTCGCGCTCCTTGCACTCCTCCACCGTGTACTTGGGCGGCTCGTTCATGCTGTAGTCAAGGAAGCTCAGCTCAAGATTGCCGGTGTAGTCGGTGATGGTGTCCACATCGCGGAACACCTCGCGCAGACCCTCGCTCAGGAACCATTCGTAGGAATCCTTCTGGATCTTGAGCATGTTCGGGATCTCCAGCACCTCATCGTGCTTGGCAAAGCTCTTTCGGAGCGTTTTGCCCATCATGACGTCTTTGGTCATCGCCATTGAGATTCATCCCAGCCTTTCTGTACTTGGTTCAGGGGAAATGATACGCTCGGTTGCGTTGTTGAAATATTGAATTTCATACTTGCGCGCTGCGGCATTGCGTGATATACTCACTGTGTAGGTGGTGAAAGCTGCAGAAAGCCGCATGCAGGCATTATGGAATAACATTGTAGCAGAGTTTGCCTCAAATGTCAATGTGCTCCTTTGTTTTTCGCCAAATTGACGATCCGTTCCCGCCGGTCGGGGGCGGTTTTCTTTTCTTTCAACAAATCCGGCGGTATCTGCAGAGAAATATACCGGGTCTCCCGGGCCCTCATTTATTTATTGTATATGTATGTATATGGTTCGGCCGGATGCGCGGCCGGCGCCCGGCGAACTTCAGCCTGTGCGCACAGCTTTTTGGAGGAAGCATGAAGATCGGATTGGTTTCCTACAGGTGTGAAAATAAAGATATTTCATTCAATGTCAGCCAGATCGAGAGGGCAATGGAGGAGGCCGGGGGAAAGGTCGACCTGCTCTGCTTTGGAGAGGCCTTCCTGCAGGGGTTTGATTCTCTCTGCTGGGAGTATGAATCAGACAGACAAATGGCGGTCGGACTTCACTCGGAGACGATCCGCCGTCTGCGCGGCCTGACGGTTCAATATGGCACTGCGCTGCTTACCGGGTATATTGAAAAGGAACAGGACCGGCTGTATTCATCCTGCGTCGTTCTGGCAGACGGCGGGATCATTCGAAATTACAGGAGGATATCGAAGGGCTGGAAAGCGTATTGGAAAACAGACAGCCATTATTGCGAGGGGACTGAGACCCGCGCGTTTCAACTCTGCGGGAAAGAAATGATGCTGGCGTTGTGCGGGGATTTGTGGGAGTACCCGGAGCGCTTCAAATCGGACTGCCTGCTCATCTGGCCTGTCTATGTCGATTTCACACCGGAAGAGTGGGAAAACGGAGAATTGGACAGCTATGCAGCGCAGGCGGCGTTGGCAGCGCATGACGCGCTTATGATCAACCCCATCGATCTGATCCCGAGAAACTACGGAGGCTCCTTCCGGTTCCGGGACGGCAAGCTGATGCAAAGACTCCCGTTCGACAGCGAGCAGATCCTGATCGTCGACGTGCAGTGACATGGAACGCACGCGGCGGATCAACATGCGGCTGTTGCCGGACCGGGCTGCGCAGCATCCTTCTGCAGGCTGCAGATCAAAAAAATCTTTTCTTTTTGCTACAATTTTTGTTGACGAATCTTGGTGATTCTGCTATACTCTACTATTGCGTGGGTCTGTGTTTTGCCCCGCATGGAGGTGCGGCAATGCTGGAAGATCGCTTACTGACGCAGCAGAAGGTCGTCGGCCTGAAGCAGCTGCGCAAGGCGCTCCTGGCCGGCCGCGTGTCCGAGGCGTTTCTTGCCGACGACGCCGATCCCGCGGTGACGGCTCCCGTGGAGGAGCTGTGCGCGCAGACCGGCGTTCCGGTCACCCACGTCGAAACGATGCAGCGGCTCGGTTCGCTCTGCCGGATCCATGTCGGCGCGGCCTGCGCCGGGATTCTCCGGCCATCTCTTTGATCCCAACGGAATATCTTTGATATTTCGGGATAAAATACAAGCTGCAAAGCAGCCATTTCCTGAGAAAGGAGGAAAACCATGCCTACTTTTAACCAGCTGGTAAGAAAGGGAAGAGAACAGCAGACTTCCAAGTCCACCGCTCCGGCTCTGCAGAAGAGTGTCAACACTCTGAAGAACCGCCCGACCGACCTGTCCTCCCCGCAGAAGAGAGGCGTCTGCACTGCCGTGCGTACGACCACCCCGAAAAAGCCGAACTCCGCTCTGCGTAAGATCGCCCGTGTGCGTCTGACGAACGGATACGAGGTTTCGGCCTATATCCCCGGTGTCGGCCACAACCTGCAGGAGCACTCTGTCGTCCTCATCCGCGGCGGCCGTGTCAAGGACCTGCCTGGCGTCCGCTACCACATCATCCGCGGCACGCTCGACACGCAGGGCGTCCAGGGCCGTATGCAGGCCAGAAGCAAGTACGGCGCGAAGCGCCCGAAGGCCGGCAAGAAGAAGTAATTCTTCGATCAATGCAAATCTGCCTTGTGCAAGGCAATGCCTTGCCGAGAGTTTTTAGATATAAAACCTCTTGGCAGGCACCCACGGAAGCTGCGGGCTTCCGAAGTACCTATGAAATCATTTTATGAAGGAGGGAAGCACAGTGCCCAGAAGAGGTAATGTTCCCAAGAGAGAAGTTCTTCCGGATCCGATCTATGGCTCCGCTCTTGTGACGAAGCTTGTCAACAGCATCATGCTCGACGGCAAGAAGGGCGTCGCACAGAAGGTTGTCTATGGTGCATTCCAGATCGTGGAAGAAAAAACCGGCAAGTCCGGTCTTGAGGCGTTCCAGACGGCTATGGAGAATATCATGCCGGCCGTGGAAGTCAAGACCCGCCGTGTCGGTGGTGCAAACTATCAGGTGCCGA
>CAMNDR010000195.1 GCA_946535685.1 uncultured Clostridia bacterium
AAGCCGACAAAATGCCTAAGTTGTTGGCATTGTTTGGGGGTGAGGCATTACTCTACAATTTTCGGCGCTGGGGCGTTTTCTCTGGCAAGGCGCTCGGCACGCTTTTGGCTGCGGTAGTCTCTTGTCTCCTCGGACAACAGATTCCACGCTGCAAGGATCACCGTCAGCACTGCCGGCAGGATGACCGGCAGAAGCCTGTCACGGTACAGGTCGCTCACCGGCTGCATCGAATCGCCGATGCCGGAAAAATGCTGGTCGGCATAGGCGGTGAAGCGGTACAGCGAGGAAAGGCTCGCCGCAAGGCCGATCCCGGCGCAGCCCAACGCTGCGGGTGCGAGGATCCAGCGCTTCGGCTTCATCGACAGCACTGCCAGCAGGGCGCCGATGCAAAGCAGCCCGCCGCCTGCATACATCCAGCCGGCAAAGGAACGGAAAACTTCGGGATAATTTCCCTCCCGGACATTATAGACCCAGCCGGATGCCGACATCATCGCCATAAAGCCCGGATAGACCGCCGCCGACGCGAGCAGCAGCACGGCGAGTGTGATTTTCAGGATCTTCGGCCATTTTTTCATATTTTTCCACTCCTTACAATGCTTCACGGTCATATTCTGCCCCGATCCGTCCATCCTATTACTGTGCATGAGTTGATGCACAGAAAGTTGGTGACGGATGAAACTGAAAAAACTGGCAAATTCACAGCATTCCCTGCTCCGGCGGTTCGCTGCGGCGGCAGGGCTTGCGTTTCTGATGCCGGTGACGGCATCGCTGTATTATGCGGGATCGCTTGCGGATGCCTACAGCGTCCGGCCGGGCGAATCGCTGCACATTTCTGCGGCACTCCCCATCACCGCCGTCCGCACCGGCGAGACCGTCAGCACAGCGCATACGGGCAGCGGCCATGATGCGGCTTCCCTGCGGCTGTTCGGCGTATTCCCGATCAAGACCGTCGGCGTACAGCCGGCGGAGGAGATCATGCTGATCCCGAGCGGTGAACCGTTCGGCGTGCGGATGCTGATGGACGGCTGCATGGTCGTCGGATTCGGCGAAGTCGCCGGTGCTGCGGGACACTGCTGCCCTGCGCTGGAGGCCGGCCTGCAGGAGGGCGACATCATCCGGGAGGCAGATCACATGCCGGTCAGCTCCTCCGGCGACCTCCGGGATGCCGCATCCGGCGGAGAACCGCTTCTGCTCACTGTTTGCCGGGACGGCAAGACGAGCGAGGTCACACTCACGCCTGTCTGGTCGGTCACGGATGCGGCTTACCAGACCGGGCTCTGGGTGCGGGACAGCGCTGCCGGGATCGGCACGCTGACCTTCTATGACCCGTCAGACGGCAGCTTTGCGGGGCTCGGACATCCGATCTGTGACCCGGATACCGGCTGCCGGATCCCGCTTGGCAGCGGCGAGGCTGACCATGTGACGATCAGCGGTGCCGTCAAGGGCTCTCCCGGCGTGCCGGGGCAGCTCCAGGGCTATTTTCCTGCAGATGCACCGCTCGGCACGCTCTCCGGCAATGCGGGCTGCGGCATCTTCGGGATCGCTGATGCGGTGCCGGAGCTTCCCGCTGTGCCGATGGCGCTCAAGCAGGAGGTGACGCTCGGTGATGCGGCCGTTCTGACCACGGTCAGCGGCACGGAGCCTGTGCTGTATTCAGCAAAGATCACGGCGCTCGATTTCCACGACGATGCCCGGAACATGGTCATTGAGATCACGGATGAACGGCTGCTCGAACAGACCGGCGGCATCGTGCAGGGCATGTCCGGCAGCCCGATCCTGCAGGACGGGCGGCTCGTCGGCGCTGTCACGCATGTGTTTGTCTCCGACCCGGTCAAGGGATACGGCATTTTTGCCGAAACAATGGCGGCAGAGGGCAGCCTGCGGTGATCCTATAACAAGAAAACGGCGCTGCCAGAGCTTTCCGGCAGCGCCCATTTCGGTTGGTTACTTATCTGTTGTCATCGCTGAAGCCGCTCTCGACCAGCTCAACCAGAGCCTCAACAGCAGCCTGCTCATCAGAGCCGTCAGCAATGATGCGAATATCCGTGCCGCCTACGATACCGAGGGACAGGATACCCAGAAGGCTCTTCGCATTGACTCTGCGCTCCTTCTTCTCGATCCAGATAGAGGACTTATACTCATTTGCCTTCTGGATAAAGAAAGTAGCAGGTCTTGCGTGGAGGCCAACCTGATTCTGTACGGTTACATCTTTTACAAACATAATCAAACTCTCCCATCTTTGCAATGTAATTGTTTTTTGTGTGCTTACCTTTGCATACTGTTATTATACATGCAATTTTTCAATTCGTCAACGGTTTTTTGGGGGGTTTCGTGCTTTTTCAGAAAAATTCTACGGTTTTGGCAAAGCAGAATCGCTTGCATATGAAATGTTTGTGAATATTCACTATGGGTTTTTGGTGGAATTCTATGTCAGAATAACATAAATTTCAACATCAAATTATGTGCAGGATGCAATAAAAACAGGTGATATCCTACATATCATCGGCATTTTTCAGTGCTTCCTGCTTTGCAAGATATGCCTCGTACATTTCAGGGCGTTTTTCCTTTGTCACCTGCAGGCTCTGCTCCCTGTGCCAGAGGGTGATGTTCCGGTGATGCCCTGAAAGCAGCACGGGCGGCACCGCCATATCCTCCCAGACCTCCGGGCGGGTATACTGCGGATATTCAAGCAGTCCGGAGAAATGGCTCTCCTCCTCGAAGGCGATCGCCGCCGGGAGCACGCCCGGACACATCCGAGCGATCGCATCCGTCAGCACCAGCGCCGGCAGCTCGCCGCCGGTCAGGACATAATCACCGATGGAGATCTCCTCATCCACGATCTTGTCCAGCACACGCTGATCCACGCCTTCATAGTGACCGCACAGCAGAAACAGGGACGATTCCTGCAGCAGCTCCACTGCTCTTCCCTGCGTCAGCGTCCTGCCCTGCGGGGAGAGGTAGATCGTGTGCGGACGCTCGCCCATCTCCTCACATGCCGCCTGCCAGCAGCGGTAGATCGGCTCTGCCTGCATCACCATGCCCATGCCGCCGCCGAAGGGCTTGTCGTCCACACGGCGGTGCTTGTCGAGCGTATAATCCCGGATATTCCGGCAGTGAATGTCGATCAGGCCGGCTTTTCTGGCTCTGCCGACGATGCTTTCGGAGAGATAGGCCTCGCACATCTCCGGGAAGAGCGTTGCGATCTCAATCCGCATCGTCAAACAGCCCCTTTAGCGGCCGGATGGTCATGACGCCGGCCTCAAGATCCGTCTGCAGCACCACATCGGGAATAGCAGGCGCAAGGTATTCCTTCTTCTCCTGCGCATTCCAGATGCTGTACACATCGTTGGCGCCGGTCTGCATCACATCCCGGATCACGCCCCACTCCTTGCCGGTGTCGGCATCCACGACCCGCAGACCGATCAGATCCTGGATGAAATAGCAGCCATCCTCCAGCTCTACGTCATCCCTGTCCATATACAGCACAGTGCCGCGCATGGTCTCGGCCTGCTCCCGTGTCTCGCAGCCGGCAAGCTGCAGGATGACCATGTTCTGCTGCACTCTCGCACGCAGGATCTCCACTGGCTTGCGGCCTTCCTTATCGGTATAAAGTGTATCAAAGGAACACAAAAACGCCGCATCGTCACACCAGGGATAGACCTTGACC
>CAMNDR010000196.1 GCA_946535685.1 uncultured Clostridia bacterium
CCACCACATAAATGCGGTACTCGCCCTCGGTCTCCGGGGTCTTGATGCTCGTGGCATTCGCTGCCGCTTTGGTCATCGTGGCACCGGCCTTGAAGCTCTCGGTATTGTCCGGGGCAATCCAGACGGTATTGCCGCCCTTGCGGATCGGGAGCCTGCTGCCGCAGGTCGTCTGGCAGCTTGCCGGGAAGACGGAATCCGCCGCCGGTGTCAGCCAGCCGGGCACAAGCGCTCTGTGGTCATCATCCACGCCGGAATTCAGGCAGAACTTGTACTGCGCAAACGGCCATACATTGTCCTTGACCACGATCGGGTCGTCGATCTTGCTGTCAGGCGGATTCTTGCCCATCTTGCAGACCGTTGCATAGGTGCGGGCAATGTTCAGGTGATGCTTCTGGCCGTAGTCCTCGCAGTTGATGGTATAGGTCACGTTCGGGTCGATCTCCAGGATGTTGTCATTTTCCTCGATATACGCCGTGCCTTCGTCATTGTGCAGGCCATAGGTCGGCGCACCGGCA
The DNA here is from genome assembly GCA_946535685.1 of uncultured Clostridia bacterium. GTDB lineage: Bacteria > Bacillota > Clostridia > Oscillospirales > Ruminococcaceae > UBA3855. The sequence goes on from CAMNDR010000196.1 coordinate 516, forward strand.
CGGCCTGCCGGAATGCCCTGGATATAGTTCTCGTTGATGATCGTGCCGGGCATCTGACCGATGGTATAGATGCCGCCGGAGTCATGCAGACGGTTCAGGCAGCCGATCACACGGTTATTGCAGATCTGGTTGTCGTGGCAGGTCGTGCTGTCCTTGAAATTGCACCAGCCCCAGCCGAGATGGATGCCGTTGTAGGCGGTCTTCTGGATGGTGTTGGAGAGGATGCGGATGTGGTCGCCGTAATAGGTCGTGATCGCTGCGCAGCCGCCGAAGCCGTGTACCACGCTGATATCATAGAGTATGTTCTGGGTCACGGTCACATTCGAGCACACGCCCTCGATGCCCTTGGGGAATTTCTCGTGATTGTCGCCGGCCTTGTCGCCGATGTAGACATGCTGCGGATGGCCGATGGTGATGCCGCTTGAGGTGATGTCGGTGATGTAGTTGCCGGACAGCTCAGAATCGGTGACATCGTTCGTCATGGAAATGCCGTCGGCGCCGGTATGCTTGACCACGCTGTTGCGGATGGCGATGTTTTTCGCATTCGTCACATGCACGGCAGCGGGCAGGGTGTCTGCCATCTCGTACTTGTACTTGTGCCAGTTGGAATCCGCAAAGGCGGTGTAGGTCTGTGCCGCCTGGCAGGTCGTCTTGCCGTGGGAGCCTGCCACATTGGTCAGGGAATAGTCGGTGTGCGCAAAGGTGATGCCGTCAAAGGCGATGTTCTCGACACGCTTGTCGGTCGATTCGCCCCGGATCACGATGAGCTGCTCGGCGATCGGTGCTTCTGCGTCGGCTGTTGCCATATCCTCGCCCGGAAGCGGGTAATAATAGACAACATGCTCGGACTTGTCGAAGAAGAACTCGCCCGGATTTTTGACAAATTCCAGCGCATTATAGATCGTGTGCCAGCCGCCGCAGGAGAAGCCTGCGCCCCAGCCGGGGGTCTGTGCAATGGCGCCGTAGGGCTGCTGCATCAGGAGGATCAGCGAGCCGCCGTCCGCCTTGATGTCACGGGTACACACGATGTTCTCGTTCCAGGTCGTGCCGTTGACGATCTCCAGATCATCGAAATCGGACGTGATGCGGGGGAAATCGTTGATGTTATACGCAACGCCGTCGCTCTTGGTGCCGGAATCCCATGCCCAGTCCGCCTGTCCCTTGCTGATGCTGTACTGGCCGTAGCCGCCCTTGGCACCCACGCCCATGCTGCCCATGTTGGCACGGTGGTCATTCACATAGAACGAGCGCATTTTGGTGTCCCGGTCAAGCGGCGCCTTCCAGAGGGTGTCGTTGTGTTTCTCCCAGCCTGTGACCCTGACGGCGCCGGAGATGACGGGCGTTTCGCCCTCATAGGCCTTGAAGGTGACAGTGCCGCCCTTGCCGGAATCCTCCGGCGTGAACACGACGGGCTCTGTCAGCCGGTAATCGCCGCCCCGCAGATAGATCGTGACATCGCCGGAGACCTTGCGTGCGGCATCTCTTGCGGCCGTCAGCGTGCCGAACGGATCGGAGAGCGTACCGGCGCCGGAAGCAGAGCCGTCCGGTGCGACATAGAAAACGGTTCCCTCCTCTGCAGACGCCGGCAGCAGGCTCATGGCCCCTGCAGCCATCACAAGGCCGATGAGCCCTGCGAAGAAACGGTGCGTTGCCAGATGTTTCATAGTTGATTCCCCCTTGTCATGATGTTTTGTATCTCTGTTACAGGAAAACATGTGAAATGTCCATACATATCCATAATTTAATCTTAACAAATAATACAAATCTGTGCAACTGCCATAATGCAGAATCAGTGGACATTTTGAAGAAAAACACCTGGATCTGGTAAAAAAATACCGATTCCGGGGTCGGAAACCGGCTCCGGACGGGGAAATGATTCAGATTGTCCACCTTTTCTGCATTATGACGGTTGTATAAATTTGAATAGTTTGTTAAGATAAAATTGTATAAATGTATGGACATCTCGATTCCGTAATAGAGATCCGAGGCCAAAACGTAAAGACAAAGGGGGATTATGTATGAAACAATCATCCAGGCTTCTTGCGGCGGCGCTTTCCGTGCTGCTCGCAGGATCGGCGCTCCAGGGCATCACGCTGCCCGCCCGTGCCGCCGATGTTTCCTTCACGCACAAGGAATGGACGGGCAAGGACGGCACAGAGGATGTCTTTGCCGTGAACCGCACGCCCGCCACCGTCAACCCGCTGCCGTTCCAGAGCACCGAAGCGGCAGTCAATGCAGTCTGGGATTACAATGCCCGTGAGGATTCCGACTTCGTCCAGATGCTCACCCGCGGCGGCGGGAACTGGGATCTGCGGGTCGTGCAGAATGACCAGCAGGCATCCGGCATCCGCAATTCCGGCTTCATGAATCCGGGCTTTACGCCGAACGGCGCCGACGGCTGGAAGAGCGTATCCATGCCGGACAGCTGGACAGCGCAGGGCTTCGACTTCCCGATCTACTGCAATGTCGTGATGCCGTGGCAGTCAAAATATGACGGCTATGTGCCCGCACCGACTGCGCCGACCAATTATAACCCGGTCGGCCTCTACCGCAAGACCTTCACCCTCGACAAGGGCATGAAGGACAACGGCCGGCGGGTCTACATCCAGTTCGACGGCGTGGAATCCGCCTATTATGTCTGGATCAACGGCAAGGCCGTCGGCTACAGCGAGGATACGTTCAGCCCGCACCGCTTTGATGTGACCGATTACCTCAAGGACGGCGAAAATACGCTTGCTGTCGAGGTACACAAGTTCTGTGACGGCACCTGGTTTGAAGGCCAGGACATGATCTATGACGGCGGTATCTTCCGGGATGTCTTCCTCGTGAGCGCATCGCCCGTCATGATCACGGACTACACCGTCCGCACTGATCTTGACAATACCTATTCCAATGCAGCCCTCTCGATCGACGCGCAGATCTTCAACACCACCGGTTCCGTCAAGGGAGGCTGGTCGATCCGTGCAGAGGCCTATGATGAGGCCGGCAACCAGATCCTCACCGGCGCTGCCGCGAAGATCGACAACATGAGCTCCTGGGGTGCTGCGAATGCGAAGATCGAGACCACCGTCAGCAATCCTGCCCTCTGGTCGGCAGAGCACCCGAATCTCTATGCCCTCGTGCTCACACTCATCGACGACAAGGGC